>CALUSD010000205.1 GCA_944323295.1 uncultured Bacteroidales bacterium
AAAAAAAGAGAGTCACATTTCTGCAACTCTCTGATTTTCAGTGTGGTGTCACCGGGAATCGAACCAGGGACACAAGGATTTTCAGTCCTTTGCTCTACCAACTGAGCTATGACACCAGAAAAATTTCAAGAACTTCCCGCGGGTTTTTTCCGTTTGGGATTGCAAAGATAGGCAACATTTCTTTCTCTGCAAATTTTTTTATCAAAATTCTGTATTTTTATTGCATCACGGCAAAAATACTACTTGCAGGATACATGTATCAGTCGTATATTCGCAGAATATGCATGAAAGGGAAGAGACATACATTTCGGTCATACTGCCGCTGAAACTCGACTGGATACCATTCTACAGGCTCGAGGGAAAGACCGATGTCAAAAAAGGAGATTGGGTGCGGGTGGATTTCGCGAACAAGGAGTATTCGGGAATAATATATGAAACGGATGCAGTTCCGGAAAAAACGGAGAAAATCAAGACTGTATTATCGGTGCTGAAGGGACTTCCGGCAGTAACAGAAGAAGAACTCAGGCTGTGGGAAATGACTGCCGGCTACTACATGTGCTCCATCGGAGAAGTATTCAAGGCGGCATATCCTGCCGTCAAGATATCGCAGGAGGAAGCGTTGGCAAAGAGACGTGAGAGAGAACGCGAAAAGAAAGAAAAATCCATAGAAACACTGAATTCCAGAATAACGGCTCTCGACGGAAAGATCCGGCAGAAAAAGATGATGCTCGAAAAGTCGGGCAACCCGGATACGAAAGCTGCGACAAATCTGAGAGCCGGAATAGAAAGGCTTGGGCGACAGACCGATGAACTCCGCAAGCGGATGCAGGCCCTATCCTGTACGGGGCTCATGAGCGACGATACTTTTCCGATAAACTTCGCTGACATAGTCCTCTCGGAAACGCAACAGGAAATCTACAGACAAATTCCGCTTTGTTCAGGTGCCTCCGGCAATACGGCGAATACCATGAGGGCCGCTTACGGGACTTTGCCGGGACAGGAAGCATTCCCGGATAAAAAAAGAGGGCCGAAGCCCGTACTGATAAAGGGAGTTACAGGCTCCGGCAAGACTGAAATATATCTGAAAGCGGCAAGCGAAACGCTGCTTAATGGTAAAAACGTACTGTATCTTGTTCCGGAAATAGCCATGAGCCGACAGTTGACAGAGCGCACTCATCGCGTATTCGGAGATATGCTGCTGACTTTCCACTCCGACAAAAGCGATGCGGAAAAAAGGGACTGTGCGGACAGGATTCGCCGCAGTCATCCGCAGGGACTGCCATACATCGTGCTCGGGACACGTTCAGCACTTTTCCTGCCACACCGGAATCTCGGACTGATCATAGTTGATGAAGAACACGACTCATCGTATAAGCAGGACTCCCCTGCCCCGAGATACAATGGCAGAGACGTGGCGGTGATAATGTCCGCAATCCACGGATGCAGTATCATCCTCGGGTCCGCAACGCCGTCTTTGGAATCCGTTTTCAACTGCATGTGCGGGAAATATACGATGCTCGAACTCAATGAACGATTCTACAGGGCGGATGATGCGGAAACCGTAGTCATCGACACTGCTGCCGAAAGGCGTAAAAGAGGGATGACCGGCTCTTTTTCAAGGAAACTCATCGACAGGATAAACCTGACGGTCAAAAACGGGGAACAGGTGCTGATATTGAGATCCCGCAGGGCCTTTTCCCCAGTTCTGCAATGCCCTGAATGCGGAGAAATACCTAAATGCCCGCATTGCAACGTCAGCCTCAGTTTTCATAAAGGTCCGGACAGGATGGTATGTCATCATTGCGGCTACACGGCCGCATTCAATCCTGCGTGCCCTAAATGCGGGACCACTCTTCAAGGTATCGGAAGCGGGACACAGAGGATCGAGGAAGAAGCCCGTGCGCTTTTTCCCGATGCCCGCATTGCAAGACTCGACAGCGATACTGATAAAACAGAGGCAGCGGAAACAGTCAGAAAATTCGATGCCGGAGACATAGATATTCTGATAGGCACACAGATCGTTTCCAAGGGTTTCGATTTTCCCGGGCTGACTCTAACTGCGGTGATTGCGGCCGACTCGCTGCTCGGAATCCAGGATTTCAGGGCGGATGAAAAAGCCATGCAGGCTTTGGAACAGCTGAGAGGCAGGTGCGGCAGGAGAGAAAAGCGGGGAACATTCGTCATACAGACATACAAGCCTGAACATCCTGTCTACAAAGAGCTGACAGAAGGAAACAGCGGACAGTTCTACGAGATGCTGATGTCGGAAAGAAAGGAATTCGGCTATCCGCCGTATACGCGAATCATAAATCTGACCGTACGGGATGCTTCGGAAGCAAGGGGCGGAGTAATGGCAGGCAGACTGTACCGGGCCCTGAAAGAGAAACTCGGACTTATGAATGAAAATTCCGACGGATACGTGACACGTGCTGATGACAGCAGACAGGACAACCCGGGCAATGCCGGAACAGGTACGATATCCGAGCCGTTCAGACCTCCTGTGGACAAAATCGGAGGGATGCATTTGTGGAATATCCGCATTACGCTCAGAAAAGACAAACTTCTGCGCGAACATAAGACACGGGCTGCAGAGGCAATTTCGGAGTTCGAAAAACAAAACAGATATACCGGGCATGTCATCATAAATGTGGACCCGGAATAGATGCATTCGCGATTCTGAGCGGAAAGCCTTGGAAAGTCCCGGCCGGAAGGAAAGAATCAGAGGAGAATCGCCAAGTCTTCATTGGCAAAATACCGATTTTTTTATAATTTTGCAGGATATTGCCGTTAAACATAAATGGGAATCATTATGGGAAAAGTCATTGCGATAGCAAATCAGAAAGGAGGAGTCGGGAAAACCACTACAGCCATAAATTTGGCTGCATCGTTGGCCGTACTTGAAAAGAAAGTCCTCATCATAGATGCGGATCCTCAGGCCAATACCACGTCCGGTCTGAACTTTTCTCCCGACGATGACCAGAAACGCACCCTCTACGAAGTGATGATAGGAAAAATCGGCATCGAGGATGCTCTCATACAGACGGAAATCGCGAATCTGCACATGGTTCCCTCGCACATAAATCTCGTCGGAGCTGAAATAGAGATGTTGGATGAAGACAACAGGGAATCGGTCATGAAAAACGCCATTGCCCCGATACGGGGCAACTATGATTTCATCATCATAGACTGCTCGCCTTCGCTCGGACTGATAACAGTCAATTCACTGACGGCGGCAGACTCCGTGATGATCCCGGTACAGCCGGAATTCTTTGCGTTGGAAGGCCTCGGGAAGCTGATGCAGACCATCAGATTGGTGCAGAAAGGGGTAAACCCGGGCCTCGCCATAGAAGGATTCGTAGTGACCATGTTCGACGGCAGGACCAAGGTGCACACGCAGGTGGTGAACGAGTTGAAAGAGCATTTCAAGGATATGGTTTTCAAAACGATAATCCAGAGAAACATAAGGCTGAGCGAAGCTCCTTCGCACGGAAAGCCGATTATCCTGTACGATGTGATATGCAACGGCACCACGAATTATCTGAGTCTCGCCAAGGAAGTTCTCGAAAGGAACGGCGAAGGTCAGGAATCGGTCCAATAGACGGCTTCGTCCCGAAGACAATAATTTTGAAACACCCGTAAAATCATGAGCAAACCGCAGAGAGGATTGGGGAAAGGGCTCGAAGCCCTGCTTGGAAACGCAGACCTGAGCCAGGCCAGAAAGCCTGTGGAATACGTACACAAAAGCGTCGTGACACAGAATTCAAACCTGAACAGCGCAGATATCATGCTCGTCCCGATAGAAATGATAGAACAGAATCCGTTCCAGCCGAGGATGTCTTTCGACAATGAGGCATTGGAGGAATTGGCGGATTCTATCAGGTCACTCGGGCTCATCCAGCCTGTCACGGTGAGGCGAAAGGCTCCGGACAGATATCAGATCATAAGCGGAGAACGCAGGTTCAGGGCATGCCGCATGGTCGGCAAGACGGAAATCCCTGCCTACGTCATTGATACGAATGACCAGGGAATGCTCGAAATGGCGATAGTAGAGAATATCCAGCGTGAAGATCTCGATCCCATCGAGGTGGCGATGAGTTATGAGCGGCTTATCGATGAATGCCACCTGACGCAGGAGCAGATGGCCCTCAGAGTCGGGAAAAAAAGGGCATCAGTCACCAATTACCTGAGACTGCTTAAACTCCCGGCCAAAGTGCAGCATGACCTGAAAGTGGGGCTGCTGTCGGTAGGGCACGCAAAAGTGCTTCTGAGCATCGATGATGCGCAGCTGCAGGAACAGCTCTGCGACCTCGTGATAAAAGGCGGGCTTTCCGTGAGGCAGCTTGAAGACAAAATCAAAAGACTGAACAAACCGGAACAGAAAGATACTCCGGAACAGGACCTTCCTGAAAATTATTTCAGAGTTCTGGAAATCGTGGGAAAATATTTCGAAAACAATATCAGCCTGAAACGGACATCGAACGGGAAAGGTACTATGACTATTCATTTTTCTTCAGATGATGAAGTCCGGAAGTTTCTGAATGCATTGGAAGAATCGAAACTGTAAGGACAAAGAACATCATCCGGACAATCGAACAGGAATCGGTCATAAATTTGATAATGTGAAAAGAACCGTAAAATACATAACCGTCATGGCAGTCTGCCTTTTCGCCTTTGCTGCGGAATCATACGCCCAGTTTCAGGAAGAGGCGTTCCAGCAGACATACAACGATCAGACGGACTCTACCGCGACAGCGGACACATCGGACAAAATGTTCACTTTCAAGGAACTTTTCGGAGGTCTTGCCCACAAGACAGACCTTCGCATCGGTACGATGTTCGCCGGCTCGATGTTCCTGCCGGGCATATCCCAGATTTACAACCGGGACTGGTGGAAACTGCCCATAGTATACGGAGGCATCGGCACATGCGCCGGTTTAGGAGGTTACTACCTGCACCAGTACAACCAGTCGAAAAAAGCGTATGAAGCAGCATATGCGGCTGATCCGAACACTCCTCTCAGAATAAACTACGGGGCCAGGCAGACCGGAACATGGCTTTTGGTCGGAGCAGGCCTCATATATTGGGGAAGCCTGATGGACGGTGTCGCATGCTACAAGAGCGATGTTCACCCCCACCCCGGAAGGGCTACGATATACTCGATTCTGCTGCCGGGATTAGGTCAGGCATACAACGGTGAATACTGGAAAATACCCATCTACTGGGGATGTATTGCAGGCTCTATCCATTTTCTATATACGAACAACACCAACTATCAGAGATTCAAACGCATACACAACGAAGCTACTAATCCGGACATCGAATACACGGGTCCCATATCGGCAGAAACGGCCGTATGGTACAGAGACGTCTACAGACGGTACAGGGATTATTCCATAGTTGCCACGGCACTGTTCTACCTGCTGCAGATCATCGACGCGAACGTCTTCGCATACATGCATGACTTCGAAGTCTCGGACGAGATAGCGATGAGGCTTGAGCCGGCTGTCCTGACTACGGACAATGTCTACGCGATGAACCAGCCGGCAGCATTTGTCGGAAACGGAATAGGGCTGAAACTCGGACTTCGTTTCTGACGGGTCCGTTGACGAACAGAAAACAGGATTGCACAATGAAAATACTCGAATATTGCATCATATCCGCCGCGCTTGCCTTTATGACACCGGCAGCAGCGTCCGGCTATCATTTCGAAAACACTGGAAACGGCAAGACACAGGACGATGTCGAAAACGTCCCCAAAGTATCACGAAAAAAATCCGATCTGATCAGAGAGAATATGAATTTGAGGCAGGAACTGGATTCTCTCAGGGCGGAACTCGAAAAATTCCGTATGGAAATGAATGCGGCCGACAGTCTCGAATACGAGATATTGGAGGACATATACGACGAGAATGAAGACAAGAGTGCGGCAGGACTCAACCCGGAAGACTACGATGCCGAGGTGTCGGACAGTCTTCTGAGCGTATGGTACATGCAGCAGAAAATCAGCGAAAGCATTCAGGAAGAATACGATATGGACTCTGTCAAATTCGAGTCCAATGTACCCGACTCCGTCTACGTCGAAAGGCTGAAAGCCATGAATTCGTTCATAGATCTCCCGTACAATGACATAGTAAAAAACTACATCATACTGTATTCGGAAAAAATGGACAACAGGATGGGGCAGATTCTCGGTCTGTGTTCATACTACATGCCTATCATCGAGGAAATTTTCGACGAGCACGGCATTCCGTTGGAACTTAAAGCCATGGCCGTGATAGAATCCTCGCTCAATCCGACGGCAGTATCCCGGGCAGGAGCGAAAGGGATGTGGCAGTTCATGTACAGCACAGCCAAAATCTACGGTTTGGACATAGATTCTTTCGTGGACGAAAGATTGGATCCCGTAAAGGCAGCCCATGCGGCAGCCGAATATCTGAAGGACTCCTATAATATATTCGGAGACTGGAATTTGGCGATAGCGTCTTACAACTGCGGGGCAGGAAACGTCAACAGAGCCATACGCCGCAGCGGAGGGAAACGTGCTTTCTGGGACATATACCCATACCTTCCGCGCGAGACGAGAGGCTATGTACCTGCTTTCGTGGGAGCCTTGTACACGATGACCTACTACAAGGAACACGGAATAGTGCCACAGCCTGTGGCAATGCCTGTACATGTCGACACGTTCAAGGTAAACAAGATGCTTCATTTCAAACAGGTAAGCGAACTTGCCGGCGTGCCGATGGAGGACCTGAAAAACCTCAACCCTCAATACAAGCATGAAATCATCCCAGGCAACGAAAAAGAATATATCCTCCGCATACCGTACACATATACTAATGCTTTCATAGACAACGAAGACTCGCTGTATGCTTACAAGGCTTCCGAATTCTTCAACCCTGTAGTCATCAAGAAAATCAAGGACGGCGGCGACGGAGAAAGAATCGTCCACAGGGTCAGAAGCGGTGAAGTCCTCGGAAAAATCGCCATACGCTACAGGGTGAGCGTAAGCCAGATCAAGCGGTGGAACAACCTTCGCAGCGACAATATACGTATCGGACAGAGGTTGGTAATCTATCGTGGCGGTAAAGGCCCCGTGACGGCATCGTCCTCGAAGAAAACAGTCCAACAGCCGAATCCTCCTCACAAATCCACGGTACCTGCCGATGCGGACTACACGGTCTATACCGTAAAGTCGGGAGATTCGCTTTACCTTATCGCGAAGAACTATCCAGGGGTCAGTGCGCAGAACATAATGGATTTCAACGGTATCAGCAGCAAGATCAAGCCCGGGATGAAAATCAGGATACCTAAACTCTGACTGCCGGCTGCCTGGCAACAGTGCCGCCGGACAGAAGCGCTTCCTATATCTTCATGGCGCAGTTGATTCCGTCGAGGGCGGATGACACTATGCCGCCGGAATATCCTGCACCCTCGCCGCACGGATACAGACCCGGCACCGAAACATGCTCGAAAGTATCCGGATCGCGCGGAATCCGTACCGGAGAAGAAGTCCGCGACTCCACACCCAAGAGAAGGGCTTCATTAGTATAATATCCTTTCATGGTTTTATTTCCGATTTCCGGAAATGCGAATTTCAGACGGCGGGAAATGCTTTCCGGAAGCAGTTCATGCAAGGGGGCATCGGCAGTGCCGGGATGATAAGACGAAGAAGGCAGAGAGGCAGACGGCACCCTTCTGCAAAAATCCATCATTCTTTGTGCAGGCGCCCTGAGCGAGCCGGTATATTCGAACATCCGCTTTTCGACATCCCGCTGGAAATTCAACAGGGACAGCGCTCCGTACTTCGAATATTCAGGAAAATCTTCCGGCTCCACCGACACGACCACTCCTGCATTAGCCCATTTGGAATTGCGTGCGGAATTCGACATTCCGTTCAACACTACTTCTCCCGGCCCTGTGGCCGACGGCACGAGAATACCTCCGGGACACATGCAGAAAGAAAAGACCCCGCGGTCTTCGATCTGCGTCACGAACGAATACTCAGCTGCCGGCATATACGGCTGGTATTTGCCGCGGTACCTGATTCTGTTGATTAAAGACTGCGGATGCTCGACCCTGACTCCGAGTGCAAAGCCTTTTGCTTCTATAGCCCAGCCTTTTCTGTCGAACATCTCGTAAATATCGCGCGCGGAATGTCCTGTGGCCAAAATCACCTTGCGGGAAATCCGTACGGTTCCATCCGATGCAGAAACGGAAAACGTCCCGTCTCCCCTCCTCCGGATATCAGTCACTCTTGTCTCGAAATGATACTCTCCGCCATGTTCCACAATGCATTTCCTGATGTTCTCGACAATCCCCGGGAGTCTGTCGCTGCCGATGTGAGGATGGGCATCCACGAGAATGTCGGGAGCCGCTCCGAAAAGCACAAGCTGATGGAGGACCTCACGGATATCGCCCCTTTTCGATGACCTCGTAAAAAGTTTGCCGTCGGAGAAAGTCCCTGCCCCGCCTTCGCCGAAACAGTAGTTCGAATCCGGATTTACAATGCCGGCCTTAGAGAGCCCGGCAATATCGAACTTCCTTTTGTGAACATCCTTTCCCCGTTCCAGTATCACGGGCTTCATGCCGCGCATCAGGAGTTTCAATGCGGCAAACATTCCGGCAGGCCCCGCCCCGATGATTATCACAGGCTCGGCATTCGAGACATCCCTGTATTCCTCCAACCGGAATTCAGGATAATCCTCCCCCGTTTCATACGCCGCTATCCTGTATCTGTATACGATATCGGCCCGTGCATCAATGGAACGTCTCAATATCCTGTATCCGGCCACTTTCTTCACGGGCACGCCCATGGTCTTCGCTGCTGCAGCAAGGACCTGCTCCCTTTCCATTTCGCGGCCTATCGGTGCGCTTATTTCGAATTCTTTCATTTGTTTAACGTCTGTCCGACGAATTTATGTTTTCAGGACTAAGGAATTACGTCGCAGAACTTCGTTCCGCACATTCATAAGGATTTCACATTGCGGCGATTCTCGAAACGGGAGCGACATCGAGCGACGTCCTCTCTCCGTTCAGATAATGAAAATATCCCGCAATCGCTATCATCGCCGCATTGTCCGTAGTGAACTTGAACTCTGGGAGATATGTCTTCCACCCGTATTTTTTCCCGGCCTCTGTCACGGCAGCCCGGAGTCCGCTGTTGGCAGACACGCCTCCGCCTATGGTCACCTCCCGTATGCCGGTATCTCTCGCCGCCTTTATCAGTTTGTCCATAAGAATCTCTATAAGAGTCCTCTGGAAACCGGCGCAAATGTCATCCTTGTTCTTTTCCATGAAATCCGGATCCTCAGCTATCCGATCCCTCACGAAATACAGCAGAGAAGTCTTCACTCCGCTGAAGCTGTAGTCGTAGCCCGGCACATGCGGTTTTGCGAAATGGAATCTCTGCGGATCCCCGGCCTTGGCTAACCTGTCCACGATCGGTCCTCCGGGATATCCGAGCCCCATCATTTTGGAACATTTGTCGAATGCTTCTCCTACCGCATCATCTATGGTCTGTCCGAGAATTTCGAAATCCAGCGGACTGTTCACCCTGACTATCTGGGAATTGCCTCCAGAAACCAAAAGGCACAGATAAGGGAACTCCGGATGAACGTTCTCCCTGTCGTACTGCTTGATGAAATTGGCGAGGACATGCCCCTGCAGGTGATTAACTTCGACCAACGGTTTTCCTAAGGCTATGGACAGCCCTTTGGCGAAGGATGTTCCGACAAGCAAAGAACCTAAAAGCCCGGGCCCGCGTGTAAATGCTATGGCAGTGATGTCTTCAGGACAGATTCCCGCTCTGTCGATGGCCTGGCTTACGACAGGCACGATATTCAGCTGGTGGGCGCGTGACGCGAGCTCGGGGATAACCCCGCCGTATGCCTTGTGGACATCCTGGCTTGCCAGCACATTCGACAACAGATAGCCGTCCCTGATAACGGCGGCAGAAGTATCGTCGCAGGACGACTCTATTCCCAATATTATATCCGACATATGGCTTCGATTTAACGCGGCAAAAATACGATATTTCTCCGATAAATTCACTATTTTTGCAAGTTCACGAAAAAGGTAGAGCATTATAAGAAAAATACTGAAAATAATCTGGCTTGCATTCGTCGCACTGACAGCCGTCCTTATTGCAGCAGCCTTAGCGATTCAGCTGCCGCAGGTGCAGACTTATGTCTCGGAAAAGGCCATTAAGGCATTGTCCGACAGGATAGACGGAGACATTTCATTCGACAAAATCCATATAAAGCCATTCAATGCGCTGATACTCAAAAATATCGTAATCATTGACCGGAATCCGGTCATCGAAAATGCCGATACCCTTTTCAAAGCGGAATATGTCATTGCCCGTTTCTCCATAAACGGGCTCTTCAAAAAAGAAGGCCTGCATATAGGCAGGGCGTATGTCACGAATGCAGAAATGACGCTTGTCGTCGAAGGTTTCCGGCTCAACAATCTTACGCGGATTTTCAGGATTCCTCTTCCGGACAGGAACAGGCCGAAAAACGATGACCCGGTTTTCGACATCAGGAGGGCAAGCATATCGAACATGACTTTCAGGCTTAAAAACGCGAGAGAAAAAACTCATGTTTACAGTGGCAAAGGCATCGACTGGGACAATATGGAAGTCAATGACATAAACATAGAAGCCCGACGAATCCGCATGCAGGCCCGGGTCATGACGGGTATGGTGGATTTCCTCTCTTTTACGGAAAAAAGCGGCTATGTCTGCAACTCTCTGTCAGGAAAGGCTGCCGTAGGAAACGGGAGGGCCCTGATAGAGGAAATCAGGATTTCCGATCCATGGTCGGAACTGTATCTTCCGATGTATTCGATGAGTTATGATGATCCGCTCGATTTCTCCGACTATACAGAGAAAATCCGGATGGAAGGCATTATCGAGAAATCCGCTCTTGATTTCAGGACTCTGTCGTATTTCGCCCCGGAACTCGGGAATATCGGCATGGACATGGTCCTGTCCGGACATGTATCTGGATATGTGAGAGACCTCAGCCTCGAAAATATGGAAATCGCCACATCCGATGGAGTGGAAATGGAATTCGACGGACGGATGACTGGACTGCCGGATACGGGCAAAATGCATGTGGAAATGGACCTGCACAGGCTATGCGGGACCATGGCCGGAATAGAAGCATCCATCAAGACATTCGTGCCGGAAATGGAAGCTGACCTGAAGAATATAGCCAAAGACTCGGAAATCACCCTTTCCGGCTCGGCTTCCGGGGTGCTTGACGATATAGATATCAACATGAGGGCAGATATCGGCTCCGGTTATGCAATGGCCGGACTGCGGATACAAAATCTGGTGTCGGAGCACCGGTCCGTAAATATCGGGGGAAGCATCTCGACAATGGATCTGGATATCGGCAGCATATTGGATATCCGGATGCTGGGGCAGTGTACCATGAGGGCAGGGCTGAAAGCGGATCTCGGAAATCATTCCGACGGTCCAGAGCTGGCCATTGACTCCCTGTTCATAGACCGGATGAACTTCAACGGATACGATTACAGCGGAATCGCGGCTGCCGGCACGATGAAAAAACATGCGTTCGACGGCAGAATAATCAGCAATGACCCGAATCTCAATTTCATGTTCCAGGGAGTATTTTCGCTGTCGCCGAGAACACGGAATTCGGTATATAAATTCTATGCGAATCTCGGGTACGCTGACCTGAATGCTCTGAACTTCGACAAGAGAGGCACATCTAAAATCAGTCTTCAGGCCAGCGCCAACTTCAACAGGAGGCGTTCGGGAGATCTTCTCGGAAGCATGGAAATTTCCGACATCATGCTTGAAAATGATGCCGGACGATACGATATCGGAGACATAGAGATGAATTCGTATTTCGGCGACGAGCTTTACAGGATGAGAATGACGTCTTCTTTTGCAGACGCATCGTTTGCCGGCTCGGAAAGGATAACGAAATTTTTCTCTGACCTGCAGAACGTCACCCTGAAAAGGGAACTGCCCGCACTGTTCAGGGATACTACGGCAGTGGAACACAAAGACAGATACAGAATAGCGTTCAGGCTCAAGAACTCGATGGATTTTCTTGCTTTTGTAGCCCCGGGCCTGTACATTTCGGACAGCACGTCGTTGGATATGACCATCGACACTCTCGGGATTTTCAAGGCAGACCTGAAATCGCCGCGCATCGCATTCAACGAGAACTATATCAGGAAACTGGAAATGGAGATGGACAATATGAACGGTAGTCTCGGTGGAAAAGTTTCCGGACAGACGATGAGCATTGCCGGCATATCCCTCGAAAACAACAGTTTCCAACTTTTTGCACACAACGATTTCATAGGTTTCGGCTACACGTACGAAAATCCGGGAACATTGGTCAACAAGGGGGAGGTGTTCATCACTTGCAATGTAAGAAAGAATGAGGGTGCCCAGCCGTGTTTCCATATCGAAATGCTGCCGTCGCGCCTGCTGCTGAACTCGAGGGAATGGAATATCAGCCATTCCCGCCTGCATGTCGGAGGCAGGGAAATGGATATCGAGAAAGTAGAATTCACAAGCGGAGACCAGACGGTCAGACTGTCAGGAGGTTACTCCGGCACTCGGCAGGATACTCTGAAACTCGAGCTCGAGAGATTCGACATATCCATCATCAACCCGCTTCTGAAAAACAGATTCGGAATAGAAGGCGCTGTCACCGGAGAGGCCGGGCTGATATCTCCGAAAACGGATCAGGGATTAGTATTCGGTTTCCTCGCGGACTCCGCTAAGATAGCGGGAGCGGATGTCGGCACACTTCGTTTCGGCAGCGAATGGAACGAAGAATACAAGCGCTTCGATGCGATGATAGCCAATGAAATAAACGGGACCGGCACCTTCGGCATAGTCGGAAGCTATACGCCTTCGAGCAAGAGCATCGAAGCTGTTGCCGACCTCAGGAAAATGGACATATCGTATGCAGAGCCTTTTCTGCAATCCGTATTCAGCGATATTTCAGGCCATGTTTCAGGAAAAATCCACGCTTCGGGCACAGTGGACGACATGCATGTTTGCAGCGAAGATGCCAGCATAGACGACGCGGAGCTGCGGGTAGCGTTTACGAACGTGCCATACAACGCCTCGGGAGCATTCCATATCGATGATACCGGAGTATATTTCGACAATATTGCCCTGCATGACCGCTTCGGCAATTCCGGTAAAATCACAGGAGGCATACAATACGACAAGCTGAAAGACATGAAGATAGACACTAAGATAAGCATCGACGGGATGGAATGCCTGAACACTGCCGATGCTGACAATAGTTCTTTCTACGGAAATCTTTCGGCATCCGGGACTCTCTCGATAAGCGGTCCTGTAAACAATCTCGAAATGGACATAGATGCAGTCACCGCAGGCGCCGGCCAGCTTCACATCCCGATTGCGGCCTCCGCCACGGCGACCACGGGGAATCTTCTGACTTTCAAGGAAGAAAAGAAGGAAGAATACATAGACCCGTATGAACAGATGATCAAGAAAATCAAAACGGACAAGAAAACGGCGGGAAGGCTCGGTCTCAGCCTCAACGTGGAAGCGACCCCGGAAGTAGAGGCATTCATAGAAATCGACAAGGCCTCCGGCAACGTATTGAGCGGCCGTGGAGCCGGCAATATAGAACTCGAACTGAACGGCAGCGACTTCAACATTCTCGGAGACTACACATTGACAAGCGGGAACTACAGGTTCGTCGCCCAGGGACTTGCATACAGGGATTTCACCATAAGCGACGGCAGCTCGATCAAGTTCAACGGAGATATCATGGAAAGCGATCTCAGCATAACCGCGAACTACAGGACCAAGACCTCTCTTGCGACTCTTATCGCAGACACGTCGTCCGTAGCAACTCTGAGGACAGTCGACTGCGGAATAAATATTTCCGACAAGCTCAAAAACCCGCGGCTTTCTTTTTCCATCGATATTCCGGACATAGATCCGACGATAAAATCGAGGGTTGAAAGCGCTTTGAGTACAGAGGACAAGATACAGAAGCAGTTCCTCTCGCTGATTGTCTTCAACAGTTTTCTTCCGGACGACCAGTCGGGAATCGTCAACAATGCATCGGTGCTGTACACCACTGTCACCGGCATCATGTACAACCAGTTGAACAATATTTTCCAGAAACTCGACATCCCGCTCGACCTCAGCCTCAACTACCAGCCGAACGAACGGGGACAGGATATTTTCGATGTAGCCATATCCACACAGCTTTTCAACAACAGGGTCGTCGTCAACGGCAACCTCGGAAACCAGCAGTATACATCGGGGAATTCGAACAGCAGCGTCGTCGGAGACCTCGACATCGAAATCAAGTTGGACCGCCCGGGACTGTTCAGGCTGAACATTTTCTCGCATTCCGCAGACCAGTACACGAACTATCTCGATGATTCGCAAAGAAACGGGATCGGTTTAGTATACCAGCAGGAATTCAACACTTTCAAGGAATTCATCAGGAATCTGTTCACGGGCAGGAAAAAGAAACAGGCTGCAGAAGAAGTCACTGCAGGAAAAAAGACCATAATCATCTATCCGGAAGACAATGAACGCAGAAAAAGGTAAACTGTATCTGATTCCGTCCCCTCTCGGGGACAATGATCCTGCGGA
>CALUSD010000206.1 GCA_944323295.1 uncultured Bacteroidales bacterium
GAGGTGCTGAAACCTGCTCCGAAACTGACGCGAGAACTTTGCCACATAGACTGGAACAGGCCGGCGAAAGAAATTCTGAATCTTATCCGGGGCCTGAGCCCGTATCCGGCAGCTTTCACCGAATTCGTCAGGGACGGCAAGGCTGTGCAGGTGAAAATCTTCGGCGCCATGAAAATGGATGACGAAGCGCTCGCTGCCTTGAAAAAGTCATGCGGAGTAAACGAGGATGTACCTGCCGGTACAATATTGTCAGACCAGAAAGACATAATCGCCATAACGACTGCAGACGGCGGTATCGCGCTGACCGATATTCAGGCCGCCGGGAAAAAGAGGATGCTGGCAAAGGATTTCCTGCTCGGCTTCCGGGATGCGAACGGATACGGGACCTCCACGGGGACTTCATCGAAAGTATTGGACGATTATTATAAGGCTATAGGACGGCAGTAACAAGGGTAGTCCCGAAGAATGACTGTTAAATCATGATTATGGGAAAAAGAGCTGTAATAATAGACCAGGGAGATTTCCCGAGGACGGAATATCCGAGATATCTGCTCAGAGAGGCGGATTACGTAGTCTGCTGCGACGGGGCATTGGAAAAATATCTGAGGAATATGGATTCCGTATTCGGCCGGGAAAGGATGCCGGACATCGTCATCGGGGACATGGATTCGCTGAAACCGTCCGTCAGGAAAAGATACTCCGGTCTCCTGATAAAAGAGGAAGAACAGGATCACAACGATCAGACCAAGGCTGTCAGATATATAATAGGACATGCAGCAGATGTCTCCGATATTTACATTCTTGGCGGCACCGGAGGAAGGGAAGATCATACCATCGGGAATCTGTCTCTGCTGATGGAATACACGAGGATGTTCGAAAATTGCCCTCGCATCGAGATGGTTTCCGACCATTCTACGGCATTCGCCATTACGGACAGCATAGACATTCATTGCGGCGAAGGCCGCAGCTTCTCCCTGTTCTCGCCGGACAACAGTCTGACTGTCAGGTCTGCGGGACTGCAATGGAAAACCGATGAGGTGGTTTTCGACAACTGGTGGAAGGCAACATTGAACCGTGCCACCGAAGATACGGTGCATTTGGAGTTCAGCCACAGGTCGATTGCCTTGGTCATTCTGAACTGAATGCCGGGATCTTTTCAAATGGACCGGATTTTTACTAACTTTGAAAGTTTGCGTTAAAACAGATTTATAAATGGAAAACAACAGGGAAACAGAATATTTGCCGAGCGTGGAAGCCGTAGTGACCGCTTCGAAGATATTGGACGAAGTGATAGACCCGACTCCCATGATGGTCAATCCGGCGCTTTCCGAAATGTACGATGCCGAAGTATATCTCAAAAGGGAAGATCTGCAGATCGTCAGATCATATAAAATCAGAGGCGCATACAACAAGATACGGACGATTCCGCCCGAGGCCTTGAAATACGGAATCGTATGCGCGAGTGCAGGAAACCATGCGCAGGGAGTCGCATTTTCATGCAACAAACTGCATATCATGGGCTCCATATACATGCCTACGACTACACCGAGGCAGAAAATAGAACAGGTAAAGATGTTCGGAAAGGATTATATCGACATAGTCCTGACCGGTGATACTTTCGATGCTGCTAACAAGGAAGCCATGGAATATGCCGAGAAATCCGGCAAGACATTCATACCGCCGTTCGATGACAGGAAAATCATAGAAGGGCAGGCGACCATAGGCTTGGAAATCGAAAAGCAGATAAAAAAACCGCTCGACTATCTGTTCATCCCTATAGGAGGAGGCGGATTGGCTTCCGGAGTAGGGGCCTATATGAAATTCGCATCCCCGCAGACCAAAATCATCGGAGTGGAGCCGGAGGGGGCGCCGTGCATGAAGACGGCCATCGAAAAAGGCGAAATCGTGGAACTCGAAAACATAAACAAGTTCGTGGACGGGGCCGCAGTAAAGAAAGCAGGGAAACTTACATACGAAATCTGCAAAAAGGTATTGGATGACATAGTGGTAGTACCTGAGGGGGCTGTATGCACAAGCATCATCGAAATGTACAACAAGAGCGCCATCGTAGTCGAACCGGCAGGTGCGCTCTCAGTAGCAGCCCTGCGTTTCTATGCAGACAAGATAAAGGGGAAACGTGTCGGCTGCATCATCAGCGGCAGCAACAACGACATCACCCGCACCGAAGAAATACGGGAAAAGTCGATGCTTTACGAAGGACTTAAACATTACTTCATCGTCAGTTTTCCTCAGCGTGCAGGAGCCTTTCTTTCATTCATCAGGGACAACCTCGGGCCGAAAGACGACCTGGTCCTTTTCCAGTATATCAAGAAGACAAACAAGGAAGACGGACCGGCACTGATAGGAGTGGAAGTGGAAAGCAAGGAAGACTTCGAGGCACTTGTCCACAGGATGGATGCGAACAAAATCGCATACGAGTACATAAACGAAAACAACAAACTTTTTGAAATCCTGATTTAATAAAACGAACTATGGCAAATTTAGATTGGACCAAATTGGGTTTCGGCTACAGAAAGACGAACACCATCCTGACATGCTACTACAAAGACGGGCAATGGGGACCTGTCGAAAGCCGTACCGACGACAATCTCAGCATCAACGCATTCGCAGGCTCGCTTCACTACAGCATAGAATGCTTCGAAGGCCTCAAGGCTTTTCGCGGAGCCGACGGCAAAGTGAGGCTGTTCAGGCCGGATGAAAATGCAAAAAGACTGCAGCGCTCGGCAAACTACATCGGCATAGCGGCTCCTTCTACGGAACTGTTCATAGAAATGTGTCTGAGAGTGGTAAGGGAGAATATCGACTTCCTGCCTCCGTACGGCTCGAACGCTTCCATGTATCTCCGCCCTACCCTGATAGGAATCAACCCTCAGTTAGGAGTGAAATCCTCGACCGAGTGCCTGTTCATGATGCTCTGCGCGCCTGTAGGAGCCTATACGGGGAACACGCTGCAGCCATCGTACGTCGTGATTTCCAGGGACTATGACAGGGCCGCACCGAACGGAACGGGCAGCTACAAGTTAGGCAGCAATTACGCGGCTTCGCTCTACTCCTACAACTTGGCGCACAAACTCGGCTACGAAGCCGTCCTCTATTTGGATCCGCTTCACCATCAGTATATCGATGAATTCAATTCATCGAACTTCTTCGCCGTCAGAGGCAATTCCTATATCACGCCGAAATCGGACACCATCCTCCCGTCCATCACGAACAAGTCTCTCGAGACCGTGGCGAAAGAGCTCGGCATGACGGTGGAAAGAAGGCCGGTCCCGGTAGACGAACTTGCCACTTTCGAGGAAGTGGGAGAATGCGGCACTGCCGTGGTCATCACTCCCGTTTACCAGATAGACGACAAGCCTTCCCTCGAATCGTCCGAAGTGAAACCGTATTATTTCGGGTCGAAAGACCAGTGCGGACCGAAGAGCCTGAAACTGTACAAGATGATTCGCGGGATACAGGACGGTGAGATAGAGGATCCGTTCGGCTGGTGCGTAATTCTGTAAGGAGCGCAGCCGCGAGCCATGCCGCCGGAATGCTCATGGAAAATCATAAAAATATTCTCGAAGTCCCTGGAGGAGAAAACAAAATTCTCCTCCATACTTGTTGTGCCCCGTGCTCTTCGGCAATAGTGGAATGCCTTATGAACAA
>CALUSD010000207.1 GCA_944323295.1 uncultured Bacteroidales bacterium
AAGAAGGCTTGCCCGGGTTTACGGCGCAGCAGATAGCGCAATGGATGTATGTCAGGAAGGTGCGGTCGATAGAAGAAATGACCAATATCTCGAAAGCAGGACGACAGAAACTGTCGGAAAAATACGAGGTGGGCGTGGGCTGCTATGCCGGAATGGCCGAATCGGTAGACGGGACGAAAAAATATCTTTTCCCGGTGGGCGTGAGTGACGGCATAGGCCAAGACGGCAGGATGGAGCATCTTTCTGCGGATGCTCATGAAGATGCACGGGCCGCAGGACAATGGCAGGGTGAGATGGAGACAAAAGCCGTGGAAGCCGTGATGATTCCAGACGGGGACCGTGCGACGCTCTGCGTTTCCTCCCAGTCCGGGTGCAGGATGGGATGCAGATTCTGCATGACGGGGCGCCAGGGCTTTCACGGACATCTGTCGGCCGCCGAAATACTGTCGCAGTTCATGGCCGTGGACGAGGCTGACAGGCTGACCAATGCCGTATTTATGGGAATGGGGGAGCCGTTGGACAATTATGACAGCGTGATGCGTGCGATAGAAGTCCTCACTGCGGACTGGGGCTTCGGATGGAGCCCGAAAAGGATTACCGTTTCTACCATAGGGGTGCTTCCTTCGTTGAAGAGATATCTTGATGAAAGCAAATGCCATCTTGCCGTCAGTCTTCATGATCCTTTCCCGGAAGAAAGGCTGTCCATGATGCCGGTGGAAAAGGCCTGGCACATCGAGGACATAATAAGACTGATACGGCAATACGATTTCTCCGGACAAAGGCGCGTCAGCTTCGAGTACACGATGTTCGCAGGATTCAATGACTCCGTTCGCCATGCCGATGCACTCGTCCGGCTTCTCAGAGGACTTGAGTGCAGGGTGAATCTTATCCGCTTCCATAAGATTCCGGATTTTCCGTATGAGTGTTCTCCAGAGCCGATTATGAAAAGATTCCAGGAAAGACTGAACCGTTCCGGCATCGTCGCGACCATCAGGGCCTCGCGCGGGGAAGATATATTGGCTGCCTGCGGGATGCTTGCCGGTCGGTTCAGTGGGAAAAAATGATGAATTTTTTGTAAGTTTGGCAAATGTATTTCGAAGAAACTTACAACGGATGAGATTTCTGACAGTCATATCGCTTTTGCTTGCAGCCTTGTTTTCAGAATACAGGCTCGATGCCGCCGGGTCCGGTGAAAACTCTCCGGCACGGCACGTAAAACCATTGACCGTCAGGTCATACCCTCTTACTCGCGGCGATTCCATAGCGAAAGCCAAAATCATTGCCCGGATGGACAGCATCCGGCAGCACAGACCTGCCGTGGCGCTCGTCCTCAGCGGCGGAGGGGCCAAAGGTGCGGCTCAGATCGGGGTCATGGAGTATCTCGAATCCATCAAGATGCCTGTAGACATGGTCCTCGGTACGAGTATGGGCGGCCTTATAGGAGGCATTTATTCTCTCGGATATTCGGCGCATCAGATAGATTCCATCATCAGGACTATCGACTGGAACTCGGTCATGAGCGATGCCCTGCCGAGGGAATACATTTCATACGCCGAGTCGAAATACAAGGAAAAATACGTTTTGTCCATCCCGTTCTATTACGATACCGATTATTTCAGGTCCATGCTCGAGGACGAAATGAAATATGTCGATACCAAAAGACATGACGAGGACCTGATAAGTCTCGGTGCGGACTCCCAGAAGCAGCAACATGATTTCGTGCTGAGCAATCTGCTCGGAAGTCTTCCGTCGGGCTATATTTTCGGACAGAACGTATATAACCTGATCAACGGCCTGTCAGTGGGCTATCAGGACAGTCTTGGTTTCGCGGATTTGCCGGTGCCGTTTTCCTGTGTGGCTACGGAAATGGTTTCGGGTACTGCAAAATACTGGCACAGCGGGCACTTTTCCACTGCCATGCGCTCCACGATGTCCATCCCGGGCGTTTTCGCTCCGGTGAAGGTGGACGGAATGGTACTTGTGGACGGCGGCATGAGGGACAATTATCCTGCATCCATGGCCCGCCATCTCGGGGCTGACATAGTCATAGGGGTGGAAGTCTCTTCCGACAGGAAACAGTATAGTGAAATCAACAATATCGGCGACATCATCAGTCAGGGTGTGGACATGCTCGGACGGTCGGTATACGAGTACAACATGAAGGTCACGGATATAAATATCCATACCCACCTGCCTGAATTCGACATGATGAGTTTCGACAGGAAAAGCATAGACACCATTATCCGCAGAGGGTATGAAGCCGCCATGAAGCGGGAGGCAGAGTTGATGGCCATAAAAGCCCGCGTCGGCTCTGACTCGCTCGTCCTGTACGGCAGGAAGGCGATAGACATAAACATGTGTCCCGTTACCATTTCCGGAGTGGAAATTCATGGCGTGACTGAAAAGGAGAAGGCGATTCTGATGCGCAAAATACATCTCGAGCCTGGAGACAGGGTCTCCAAAAAGGACGTCGAGCATATCGTGGCCGAGATTTTCGGAACCCAGTGTTTCGACTACGTGACGTATGAAATGGAGGGCAAGGAGGAGCCTTTCCATCTGGTAATCAACTGTAAACCGGGGCCGGTGCATCAGTTGGGCGTCGGTCTGAGGTTAGATTCCGAAGAGTTGGTATCCGTCCTGTTGAACGTGGGGCTGAACGCTCACCGGCTTCAGGGCTCCAAATTCGATTTTACCGGAAAGATAAGCGTCAATCCGTATTTCCGCTTCCATTATTCCTATGACGCACCCAAGACGCCTACCCTGAATGCCGCGGCTTCCGTAAGATGGACCGACCTGAATTTTCTGACTTTTCTCGATCAGTCTTCGGCCAAGTTCAGTATGAGTTACCTCAATGTCAGGGAAGAGTTTTATCTGTCGAATCTGAAATGGTCGCTCTTCGATTTGAATGCAGGCATCAGAAACGATTATTTCAATGTCCGCTCGCTTCTGTCATCTACCGGCATTCCGGGAGACTATGACCTCGGGCAGTTGAGGAACGACTATGTATCCCTGTTTCTGAATGCGCGGAGCGAAACTTTCGATGACGGATATTTTCCTTCAAAAGGATATTCCACAGGCTTGTCGTATGCCTGGACTTTTGCAGGTTTTCCACACAGATTCAGCAATTTCCATGCGGTGCAGCTCGACGGGAAAGTCGTAGTTCCGGCAGGGAGGGTGTTTTCGTTCATCCCGTCGGTGAATTGCCGTTTCCTGTTCGGAAGCAATGTGCCTCTGCCGTATATCAACGCCATGGGAGGAAGCATCCAGGGCCGGTATGTCGACCAGCAGATCCCTTTTATAGGCATCAACGAGATTTCCACCATGAGAAATATACTGACGGTATTCAGAACGGATTATCGTTTCAGAGTAGCTAAAAACCATTATGTTACGGGGATTCTGAATTACGCCAGGGACTGCAACGGCTTCAAGGATTACGCAAAGGGCCTCGGATATTTCGGCGCGGGTTTGGAGTATTCGTTCGATGCCTTTTTCGGACCGGTTTCGGCAAATATCCACTGGTCGAATCTTTCGAAAAAAGCCGGTTTTTACATAAATATCGGATATTATTTCTAAGAATCTGTTTCTGATGGACGGAATGGAAGAAAGAAAACTTCGGCTGTTGGACCGAATGAGGACCCTGTGTGCGAGGCGGGAGTATTGCGAGGCGGATATCAGAAAAAAACTGATGAAGGCTTCGGACGAGGATGAGGATCCGGGTGCCGGTTTCCCGGCAATGGCGGACTGGATCATAGACTCCCTGAAACGGGACAAATATATCGACGATTTCCGGTATTGCCGGGCTTTTGCCCGCGACAAATCATCCATTTCCGGCTGGGGCCGGATAAAGATCAGGCATGCGCTTTCGGCAAAGGGGATAGACAGGGAGTGCATAGCTGCCGCAATGGAGGAAATCGAGCCGGATGCCGGGCTCGAAAAATTGGAGAAAACCTTGACCGCCAAAGCCAAGGCTTTGAAGGATGACCCGTACGGGAAGTTCAAGCTGCTCAGGTTTGCTCTGAGCCGGGGCTTCGAATATGATGAGGTGAAAGGCTTGGTCGACTCGGTGTTATCCCGGGATGTCCCGAGCCGATGACGCTCACACAGTGTCATCTCGAGCACAGTCGAGAGATCTGCCAATATTAAACATAAAAAAAAAGAACATGAACAACTACAGAAAACTCACCGGCAACGAAATCCTGCAGCTCCAGGCACAGATGTGCACGGCATCCGACTGGAATGACGTGGAAGTGGCAGAGGATTTCTCCCCGGACCACATATATGCCACACGCTTTTCGGGAAAGGTAAGGCTCGGAAGATTCACGAAGGAATTCCATATGGCCGGCGGTATCAGAAAACACTCGGGGCTGTACCATACCACCCTGCACAATGTCACCGTAGGGGATGACTGCTGCATAGAGAATGTGAAAAACTATATCGCGAACTATGAAATCGGACACGACACTTTCATAGAAAACGTGGATATCATCCTGACCGACGGCCCGAGCAGTTTCGGAAACGGCGTGGAAGTGTCCGTACTCAACGAAACCGGCGGGAGGGAAGTGATGATTCATGACCGTCTCTCTGCTCAGCAGGCCTATATCATGGCATTGTATCGCCACAGACCGGCTTTGGTGGACGGACTTAAAAGAATTGTCGGCAGTTACGTGGAGTCTGTCACTTCCGGGACGGGGACCATCGCACCGAATGTTACTATCGTGGATGCCGGCTATCTCAAAAATGTAAGAGTGGGTGAATACTGCAAGATAGAAGGAACCTCCCGCCTGAAAAACGGAACCATAAACAGCAACCGCCACGCCCCGGTACATATCGGTGTCGGTGTTATCGGCGATGACTTCATTATCTGCAGCGGAGCGTCAGTAGAGGACCGAGCCACACTGTCGAGATGCTTCATAGGCCAGTCCTGCCACATCGGACACACGTATTCGGCTTCCGACTCGCTCTTTTTCAGCAACTCCCACGGAGAAAACGGCGAAGCCTGCGCTATCTTTGCCGGCCCGTTCACTGTCACCCATCATAAATCCACCCTCCTGATAGCAGGAATGTTTTCTTTCATGAATGCAGGCTCCGGCTCCAACCAGAGCAACCACATGTACAAG
>CALUSD010000208.1 GCA_944323295.1 uncultured Bacteroidales bacterium
CTTCATTGTTCTTTTGCCTGTTCATGTTCGCCAGAGTAGCAATTGTCCTTTTCCTGCCGTCCTTGGCACTCAATGCAGTTACCGGCCTGGACATTTATCTGTGCATCCTGCTCATGGGGCTTGTCACACTCGCATACTGTACCATGGGAGGCATTGAAGCAGTAATATGGGGAGACGTGATCCAGGGAATCATACTTGTCGGAGGCGCCATCATTTCTCTTGTATACCTTTTCACAGGAATCGACGGAGGTATCGGGACTGTCATTCAGATCGGTATGGATGAACACAAGTTCAATATTCTGGATTTTTCATTTGACTGGACGAAACCTGTATTCTGGGTAACACTGCTCGGCGGAATCGCGAACCAACTTCTGACATATACGAGCGACCAATCAGTAGTGCAACGCTATATTACGGTAAAAGATACGGCTGGTACAAAAAAAGGATTGTGGATGAACGGAATACTGGCTGTTCCAATAGCCATTATTTTCTTTTCGATAGGTACAGGACTTTACGTATTTTTCAAACAACACCCTGCAATGCTCAATATCGGCATGTCCAATACCGATTCCATCTTTCCACACTATATCATGTGCGGTCTTCCGGCAGGCATCGCAGGACTGCTTATTGCAGCCATTTTTGCTGCTGCCATGTCGACATTGTCCGCCAATATCAACTCCACATCGACGGTTATGACAGAGGATTTTTACACAAAATTTAAAAGGAATGCTACCGATAAGGGCAAAATGAAATTCGCCAGATGGACAGGCATTGCCATAGGAACTTTCGGAATCGTCATGGCCATTTTGCTTGCGACCTTCGACATAGCTTCGCTGTGGGATCAGTTCAATTTCTTCCTTGGACTGCTGACCAGCGGTTTGGGCGGTTTGTTCATGATGGGGATTTTCACTAAGCGTATCGGCACTCGCAGCGCGTTGACCGGATTTGCAGGGAGTATCGTTGTCCTTCTGCTTTGCAACGGATTCTCGCATGTTTCAGTAATACTCTATGGATTCATCGGACTCGCTTCCTGCTTTATTGTCGGCTGGTTGTCAAGTTTTCTCTATGGATATGGGAAATAGGCAACAGAAATAGATAAACGAAAACGGAAGGACATCGTTCAAAATGCTCTTCCGTTTTTTTATCTCTTCTTTATTGTTGTTTTGACAATTTCTTACCTTTGTCAGTAAGGCGGTATTTTTGTTTCGGATGGCGTGGCTGTTCAGGATACAATGGCTCTACAAAACCTTCCATAACAGCAATTTTCAAATATTGTTTTGTAAAATACCTACGGTTTTATCAATTGCAGTTTTTCCATTATTTCAGAAACCGAATATATTCCGTTTCCTATTGCGGCAATCAAGTTCACAACTTGGGTGGTGCTTGGGTAGTGTTTATCGGGTGCTTGTCCGGCAGCATACCTCGTATAATGAAATACAACCCACACAAATCCACCGTCACAATGGGACTGTGTCAAAATTGAAATTTTGGCGCAGTCCCGTAGGTGTGTAAGAATTGATAAAATGCAAGGCATTGAGGGTGAGGGCGACAGTTTCAGTAGCGGCGGATTTGAAATCCGCCGCTACTGAAACTGCGACAGAAGTTTACTTCCGTAAATGACTTAGCCCGAATCCCGATAATAACGCAGCAGTTTGCAATTATGACACACCGCCTACACGACGGCACTCATCAACCATCAATTTTATACCACGTCCCCAACTTTCAAGGACAGTGCTTTTATACTAATGTCTCTAATTTCATTTATAAATGATTTGATTTGTCATGAAATCAGCTCGACCTCCTCGAGTGACTTGTCTTTGGAGACTGGGACACCGAGTTTGGCGACGTCCTTGGCGGATTTGACTATGCTGCGGCCGGAATCCTTGAGCTTGGCGTTGCATTTGTCATAAGCCTCGTGAGCATCATCGAGCTTACGGCCCAGGACCTCGAAAGACTTGACCAATTCGGCCACACGCTCTATCATCCGGGATGCACCGTCGATGATTTTCTCCTGGTTGCGGACCTGCTCCGTATTGCGCCAGGCAATGGTAATCATCCGCAGGAACGGCATCAGGGTTTCCTCCGTAGTTATAAGGACATTTTTGCCGAAAGCATCCCTCCAGATATTCTTGTCCTCGCTGTACGCCAACTGCAGCGCGGCATAGTTCGGTATGAACATCACCGTATAGTCCAGCATTCTGTGGCCCGGAGCCAAATAGCTTGAATAATTCTTGCCGGACAGCTTGCGGACCTGCTCCCTGATGGAAGCAAGATTTCTCTCGGAGGCATCCTTCCTCGCCGCATCGTCCGCAGCCTGGATATAATCCGAAAACGCGACCAAGGAAACCTTGGAATCTATCACCACGTCATTCTTGTCCGGGAAATGAATGATATAGTCGGGCCGCATTTTCGAGCCGCTGTCCTCATTCAGGATGATATTCCCCTTGCTGTCCCTCAACGTCACTTCCCTGTCGTAATTCACCCCCTCGATAAAGCCCTCGTTATCGAACAACGTCTGCAGGATGGTCTCGCCCCAGCAGCCCTGCATCTTGTTCTGGCCTCGCAGGGCATCGGCAAGATTGTCCGCCTTGCTCCCTATGGATTTCGTATTCTCCTCGAGATTCCGGATGGCATTGGCCAAACTTTCCTTCATGGCGGAGGAAGTCTCCGACTGCGTCTTCCTGTTCGAATCGAAAGCCTCCTTCATGTTTTTTATATCCTTCTCAAGCCCTCCGGTAATGGTCGAGAATGTCTCGTGAGCCTTCCGATTCAGCTCCTCCTCCCTTTTTCGAAGCAGCTCATCCGTTTCCGCCTTCATTTCAGACTTCAAAGCCTCTATCTGCTTCGTAAGAGCCTCTGCATGAGTTTTTTTCACTTCCGCCAACGCCTTTTCGCCAGAATTGCGGATCTCATCCTCTATGCGCCTGTGAGCCTCGGCCTCCGTATCAAGCCTTGCCTGCAAAGTACGCAATTCCGACTCGCGCGAAAGCAGATCCTCCTCCAGCATCCTGAGTTTGGAAGAATAGAATACGTGTGCCGCGAATGCGGCAATGGCAGCAGCCGCTGCGGCTACCGAAACAATGACAATTACGGACATGACTTGACTTGTGTTCGACGAATTTAACGCCAGTTCGACGATTTATGTTGTTCAGGACTATGTTCCGGGAAGCATCAGTACAGCTTCTTGTACTCTACATACTCCTCGGCATTGTCGTGAATCATTTTAGTGATGGCTTCCGACCCGTCCTTGACTTTTTTTGCCGGAACTCCGGCATAAATTCCAGGCTCCAGGACGGAATTCGACAGGATGACCGCACCGGCCGCTATGACTGTCCCTGACGGGACAACGGCATTGTCCAAAACGACGGCCCCCATTCCCACAAGAACATTATCTCCGATAACAGCCCCATGGACAATGGCATTGTGACCTATGGTCACATCATTTCCTATTTTCACGGTCGATACACCTGTCGTAGAATGCAGGACCGCACACTCCTGGACATTCACGCGGTCTCCCAAGACGATGCTTCCCACATCGCCTCTGAGCACGGCGCCATACCATATGCTGCAATCATCCCCTACAGTCACGTCGCCTATCAACGCTGCATTTTCAGCCACAAAGACATCTTTGCCCATCTGCGGCTTCTTTCCCTTGAATTCCTTTATTATCATAGACTTGCTATATTTTCCGCAATTTTCAATACCAATCTGTTTCTCGCCTCCATCGAAGCCCAGGCAGTATGAGGCGTCAATGACAGCCTCTCCTGATGTTTTACCTTCGAAATCGGATTCGCCGCTTTCAACGGCTCTTCAGAATACACGTCGAGACCGGCTCCGGCTATTTTCCCTGCATCTATGGCCTCGGCCAATGCCGCCTCGTCGATGATTCCGCCACGGCCCATGTTTACTATGACTGCTTCATGCTTCATCAAAGCCAGCTCTCCGGCTCCCACAAGCCCTTGGGTTTTCTCATTGAGAGGAGCATGTACGGACACTACGTCGGACCCGGACATCAGCTGCGGCAGAGACACGCTCGGGAAATCCGTACAATGCGACGTGCCGGATGTCGAATAATATATGACCTTCATTCCGAAAGCCGACGCCACGTCTGCCACGCGTCTGCCTATCGTTCCCATACCGATGATTCCAATGGTCTTCCCTGCAAGTTCGAAAAACGGCACGGACACATCGGTAAACATACCGCTCCAGGAATATCTGCCGCTCTTCACTTTCCAGTCATAGTACGGCAGTTTCCCGACAAGGCTCAATATATGCATGAAAGTGCTCTGCACCACCGACTCGGTCGAATATCCGGCAACATTTTTCACCGGAATCCCTTTTGAAGCCGCATAACAGGAATCTATATTGTTCACTCCCGTCGCAGATTCGCAGATCAGCCGCAGATGCGGAGCGGCATCGATAAGGTCAGGCGTCACTTTCACCTTGTTCACTATCATCACATCGCAGTCCCGGACCCTTTCCATGGCCTCTGCCGGCGACGAGTTGTCATAGCATGTCAATTCACCGAGTTCTTCTATCGGCCGGAAGGATACATCCCCCAACGTCGCCGCATCCAAAAATACTATCTTCATATTACCTCCATATCATCAGATTTCATCCAGCCCTGTCTGCCGTCCGCCAATTCTATGTTTCTCCATTCGCCGACCTCGTCGAGAACAAGCACCTTTGTACCCTCATGCAGAATAAACAGATCGGTAGACGTCTCGGATGACGGAGAGCTCTTTACGGATACCACCGGTGTCATGATTATCGCCCCGTCCTTTCTCGAATAGTCTGCCTTCTGCCAGAAAGCGAACGACAGCGACATTGTCATAAGCAGGAAGAAAACTATCGCCGTGAAAAAGCCTGTCCTTCTCAAGGACAATGACGACGAAAGGAAAAGCACAAGAAGAGCAGCAACAGTCAGGACAAGGAAGACAAGTCCGGTCGCAGCCCACGTATCGGAATCCAAGGCATAACACAAGTCTCTTACCCATGTCTTGAGTATGAATTCAGGGACTGGCTCTATCCTGTCCTGAACGAAATCGGAAACTACTGTCCTGTTGTATCTTGCATCCGAATACGACGGATCCGCCTTAAGCGCCCTCTCGTAATACAGGATAGCTTTCGCCACATCGCCTGTCTTGTAATACGCATTGCCGAGATTGCAGTACAACGCAGGAGACTCCAACCCCATGTCCTCAATGGCAGAATAGGCATCTGCGGCATCTGCCCATAACCCGTCGGTATAGGCCGCATTGGCAGCCCTGAACAAAGAATCGACAAAACTGTCCGTCGCATTGGCCGAAACCGGCAGCACAAGCATCAGCAGAGCCGCCGACAAGACAGCCGCCCCGGTTTTTTTCTTGTTTTTCATATATGAATCGATCGATGAAATCACATCCACTGCATCCTGATAGTGTGCTGCCATAGCGGCATTGCCGGAATCCGGAGAATAACGTGCAAATTCGCATGCGTCTACCAGGGACAGGAATTTTCCCGTAATCTCCTCAGGAACGTTCCTTTCAGAAAGGGCCTCCGAAATACGCTCCTTCGAAATTTCGGACACAGACATGTTCAGTTTGTCCGAAACATACCCGATCAAGGCTTTGTGAAGCTCCTCGTAAAACGCAGAATACAGATTCTGTGTCAGATACTCGGACGCTTTCTGCAGACGTTTCCGCGCCATTTTTGTCGCACCTCTGTTTTTCGAGCCTATGACGTCGGCCCTTCTTGCAGCCAAATACCGGATTAATGAATATGCAGCTGCTCCGGCCGCGAAAACAAGGGCGAACAATATCCAGAAACCGGGCGAGCCGACAAAGAAATCGCCCTTTGGCGCAAGCCTCAAATCCTTTGTATCGATAAAACGCACATCCTGATTCAAATCCGCCACGCCCCTTCTCGTCACGCTATGCGCCACGACCGGTCCCGAAACGTCCGACTCATTGCCCTTGGCCACGGAAAACGGAATGAGGGCAGTCTCCTTGGTCACATATTTTTTGGCGTCGATATCGTAATAACTGTATTTGATCGGAGCTATGGCAAAATCTCCGGCACTGCGTGGAATGAACGGGAATTCGTATGTCTTGCTGCCCGACATGCCGCCGGAAGCCTTGTCTATCGACTCCGAAACTTTCGTATCGTATACCTCGAAATCAGGAGGGAACACTACGTCCGGTTCCTCTAAAAGAGACACATTCCCCTTTCCGGTGATTTTGACTATCAGGGAGGCTGCGTCATGCGTGCGGAGAGAATCCTTGCTCAGAGAGGCGGTGATGTTGAACTGCCCGACACCGCCCTTGAACGAAGCCGGAGCTCCGGAAGGCAATGCCGACACATTTATTTTATAGGCCGGAGTGCTGATGCGCTTGCGTACCGTCCTGTACTCGTCGAAAAACTCGTCGAAAATACTTACGCTTCCGCTCGACACCGTCCTTACATTGACCAAACATACCAGTTCGGCAGGCTCTATCGTCAATGTTCCCGTCTGCTGGGGTATCAGTATGTATTTTCTCAGAAGAGCGGCATTGTATATCCGGTCATTCATGCTCTCTCTGTGGAACTCGATATTGGACGGAGCCTCTATCTCCTGATTCCAGAATCCGTTGAAAGACGGGAAACGGGCATCCTCGAAACCGGCGATATTCACCCTCTGATACAGTTTCAAGGTAGCGACTATGGGCTCGCCCACCACGACATTCCTTTTGTTGAAAGACAGCTGCAGGAAAAGGTTGTCATCTGAAATGTCGGTCGAAATCTGCCCGGAAGAAGACCGTGAGGGCTGCTGCTGTGCGGAGGCTCCCTGCGATACCACCGTAATGCTGGCGGGTTTCGTAGAATAGGTCTTTCCCTTTACGGTCACCGTCGCTGCCGGAATCGAAAATGTTCCTGTTTTCTTCGGAGTGAGTATGTAGGTATATGTGAACTGTACGGATTTCGTCCTTTTCCCGTTGATGATCTGAACACTCGTGGAACGCCCCTGCTGAGGGCCCCAGACTAACTGGAAATCTTCGCCTTCCGACCATTCGAATCCGGACGGCGAATTGTCTCCCTCATAGATGAACGTCACGTTGAACTGCTCGTCTGCCGAAACGACATCCGGGACCTCCACCCTCAGCTGGGCGGACATTGCCATTGCCTGCAATATAATAAAACACGTCAGTAATAATTTCTTCATATCGACTATCCGATTTCTTCAAATATTTTCAATTCATTCCACCGCTGTTCCGGCAAATCCATGTTTTTGATGACCGGGGAAATTCGTCGGACTACCAGTTTTTCTCCTTCTGCTTAGACTTCATCACGGCAGCCTTTTCCTTTTTCACCTTGTCCTGGGTTTCCTTCTCTTTCGCCATTATGGCATTCAGCATCTGTTGAGCAGCCTGCTTGCTTATCTGAGGCTGCTGACCGGACTGAGGCTGATTCTGATCCTGATTTTGATTCTGATCCTGCCCGTCGTTCCCGTCCTGGTCATCGTTCTGCTGATCCTGATTCCGGTCGTCGTTCCCGCCATTGTCCTGATCATTCTGATTCCGGTCGTTCTGGTCCTGATTGTCCTGCTGATCCTGATTGTTTTGGTTATTCTGCTGGTCTTCCAATTTTTTCCTGGCATAAACATAGTTTTCCTTCGCCTCCATGTCTCCCGGATTTCTCAGCAACGCCTCCCGGTAGGCATCGACAGCCGCAGAGTAGTTTTTCAAGGCGACAGCAGTATTTCCCTTGTTGAAATAATAATCGGACGCATGTTCGGATGCCGGGGCCTGCCCGGCAATGGTGTCGAGAACGGAAGAGGCTTCCTGATAATTCTCCATCCTGTAAAGGGCATTCGCAAGATTGTACGAAGCCGCGAATGATGTTGAATCTCGAAGCAACGCCTTCTGATAATCCACTATGGCCTCGCGGAACTCTCCCTTGTCGAATTTGCGGTTTCCGCTTCTGACATCCCGTCTGTCGGAGTCCTGCGCATGGAGCAAAACTGCGGCAAGCGGAACAAATACCAACGTCAAAACTATCTTTTTCATAATACTTATCCTATAACAAACGTCTTCGGGACTTTCTTTCGCCGATAAGCATCTCTATGACCATGAAAACCAGCGCAATCGCAAAAAAGTACATGAACTGCTCGTCGAATTCCTCGAAAACTACGGAATTGAACATTTCCTCATCCATCTTCTTGATATCATCCACTATCGGATTCAGCCCGAACTCGCTCATGCCAGCCCTCACATACGCCCCGTTCCCGGCAGAAGCGATATCTCTCAACACTTTCTCATCGAGTCTCGACACGACGATATTCCCGTCCTTGTCTTTCAACAGCTCTCCCCGGTACGGAATCGGTTTGCCCTCGGGCGAGCCTACTCCGACAGTAAAGACCTTGATGCCCATTTCCGCAGCCTGTTTTGCCGCCGCTACAGGGTCGTCCTCATGGTTTTCTCCGTCGGTAATTATGATTATCGCCCTGCTTCTTTCGCTCTGGGCGCTAAAACTCCGGATACATGTATTTATGGCCTCGCCCAAAGCCGTTCCCTGAATAGGGACAGACTCGGTATTTATGCTGTTCAGAAACATCTTTGCCGAAGCATAGTCCGTAGTGACAGGAAGCTGCACGAACGAAGTTCCGGCAAATACCACCAAGCCTATCCTGTCATCACGCAGCTTGTCCACAAGGCTGGAAATAGCTAATTTGGCACGCTCCAGCCGGTTCGGAGAATAATCTTCAGCCATCATCGAGTTCGAGACATCGAGAGCTATCATGATTTCCACGCCCTTTATGTTGCGTTCTTTCAGTTTGGCCCCGATCTGCGGCCTCGACAGTCCTATTGCAAAGAAAAAGAATGCAAGCGCGAACAAAGTCACCCGCACCCATCCTTTTGATGCCGATACCGAAGGCATCAGTTCTTTCACGAGAGCCCTGTCCCCGAGTTTCGCCATCCTCCTCTTTCTGAAATGACGCATGACTGCATAGAAAACGAAAAAAAGAGGAACGAGCAAAAGCAATATCAAATAATACGGCTGTGCAAAATTTATCATATCGAAACTCCAATTAACATCAGTTCGACGAATTTATGTTGTCCAAGACTACGGCAGACGGCGCAGGACGAATACCCTGAGGATGAACTCAAGCAGCAATGCTATCAGAGCGACAAAGGCATACTTTCCGAAGAGCTCCCTGTATACCGGGAAACTGTCCACGGTCGTACGCACTTTCTCCATCTGGTTGATTTCACTGTAGATTTCCATCAGTTTGGTATTGTCGGTAGCACGGAAATACTGGCCTCCGGTAGTCTCCGCTATCTCCTTCAGCAAATCCTCATCTATTTCCACCTGGACATTCTGTATGTCCACGCCCCATGGAGTCATCACCGGATAAGGTGCAAGCCCCCTCGCCCCGACGCCTATGGTATAAACCCTGACCCCGTACGTCTTCGCTATCTGGGCTGCCATCTGCGGCGTGATCTCTCCTGAATTGTTCACTCCGTCCGTCAACAGAATCACCACCCTGCTCTTCGCATCGGAATCCTTCATTCTCACCACGGCCGTGGCAAGTCCGTTGCCTATGGCTGTACCGTCTTCTATAAGATCCGTCTGGACTTCCTTCATCAGGTTTATCAGAGTGGATCTGTCGGTAGTCATCGGACACTGCGTGAAGCTCTCTCCGGCAAAAACCACTATGCCTATCCTGTCGTAAGGGCGCTGGGCAATGAATTCTATGGCTATATCCTTCGCGGCACTCAGTCTGTCGGGCGTGAAATCGCGCGCAAGCATACTCGTGGACACGTCCATCGTCAGCATTATGTCGATGCCTTCGGAGTCCACCCGCTCTATCTGTCCGGAAGAGCGCGGACGTGCTATCGCAATGATGATCATCACCATGGCAAGAAGCCTCAATGCAAACGGGACATGACGCAGCACGCTGAACAGCGACCTGCCGGATTTCATCCACGGAACTATGGTAGATACCCTGAGATGCGGAGCCCTTTCCTTCCACTCCATATATAGATAATGAAGCAGCAGCAGAAAAGGCACAATCTCGAGCCAGAGTAATTTCGGATATTCAAAAAACATGACTTATTCCTCCTTGTTTGCCTGTTGCCGGGCCTCCGGCACCTGAACTCCGGCCGTCTGTCCTGCATTTTCCACGGTCTTGTCCGCCTCCGAATCGATTTCCTCCTGATATGTCATCGTCACGAATTTTACCGCTACGGGAAGCACGGACGCATTCTCGCTCTGCGATGCCACATATTTGGCGAACTTCACATAATCGGCCCGCTCGAACAGGTCCTTCGCTTCCTCATACAGTTCCGGTTTTATCTCCTGTCCTTTGAGAGAGTCGAAAATCTCTTTCGTGGTCATCTCCATGGCCGATACCCCGAAACGTGACGCTATATACTCCCTGAGAGTATCCGTAATTCCGGAATAAAACGTCTTCTGCTTCTCCGGAGCCCAGAATGCATCGCCCCTGAATTTGTCCAATTTGCGCAATGCCCTGATATGCGCAGGCTCCTTGGACGCCATGTCATCCGCTTTTTT
>CALUSD010000209.1 GCA_944323295.1 uncultured Bacteroidales bacterium
GTTTCATGACCATCGATGTCGGTAAAACGGCGGCCGTCGGCCATCAGATAGTGGTTCATGAAGCGGCGGGTAAAGCCCTGGGCGTCATTGCGGATGTTGAACTGCACCGAGTTGGACACGTTCAGGGTCTCGAACTGATAGAGACGTGCGAAGACGACTTCTTCGGTCTTGGCCCGGTCGGAGTTGAACAGATCCCTGTACGGCTGCTCTCCCTGGTCGTAGAGCACATAGCCGCTCTCGTCGATAAATGTCTTTGCGGCCGTCACCGCCTGCTCCAGGAATCTTTCAGGATCGGAAAGTCCGTGGTATTTTCTCCAGGTCCCTTCGAAAAGGGCGGCTCTCGATTTCATAGCCAGCGCCACCCATTTGGTCACGCGGGCGGAATAGGCGTCCTTGGTGTCCGGAATCATATCGATAGCCCTGTCGAAATCTTCCATGACCTTGTCCATCACATAGCCCCTGTCATCTCTCGCCTTGTTCAGGAATTCGTCATCCGTGGAGTTGAGGACCTTGTCGTACCACGGCACGTCGCCGAAACGCATCACTTTCTGATAGTAGAAATATGCCCTGAAAAAATAGGCTATTCCTTCGTATTTCGTCCTGACTGCCTCGTCGTCGCAGTTCGAAGAATGTTCGAGCAGATAATTTATCCTGCGGAGCATGTCCCAGTCCCACTCGTTGTTTCCGCTCATGGCATCCGATGCCAGGCGGAGTCCCTGGATAATATTGCCCATGCTCTTGTCGACCATGTCGTCCGCATTGTACCTCGATACGGTATTCGCATCATCGAGAAGTCCGGCATAAAGATAGTTGGTCCACTGTTCGAAATCAGTCTCGTTCTTGAAGTAGACCTCCGGGCTGACAGCGTCCTCAGGATAGAGGGTAAGGTCGCAACCGGCTGCCGCCGCGCAAAGAATTACTGCCGATATTGCTTTGAATATATGTTTCATGTTTCTGTCCTCGCGTATTAAAACTGGATATCAAGTCCTATGGAGAATGTTCTCGGATAAGCGTATCCGACTCCTGAATTTGCCGTATTGGTGCTGCGTGAGCCGGCCAGCTCCGGATCCATCGTTTTGGTGTATTTCTTTACAGGAGACCAGTAGCAGAGGTTTTCTCCGGAGAAATATATGCGGATCTGTTCTATTTTGGCCTTGCGTGTCCATTTCTGAGGGACAGTGTAGCCCACAGTCAGGTTTTTCAGACGCAGATAAGCAAGATTCTGGACATATCTGTCGTTCGGAGTTCCGAGAGCGCCGCTTCCGTATGCATTGTATCCTCTGGCGCGAGGGAAATATGCATTACGGTTTGTCTCTGTCCAGACATTGTCATAGAAATCATTGTGGATGAATGAAGTCGGAGGGAATGCGTACGGGCCCCAGAAATCGAATGAAGCCTGGCCTGCCGCAGGATACCAGTCGCGGTGTCCCACTCCCTGGAAGAATGCCGAGATGTCGATACCCACCCAGTTCACGCCGAGACGGAAAGAGTAGTTGTAGCGCGGGTTGGTGTTTCCGATGATAATCTGGTCGCCATGATCCGCGAGAGTACCGGAGCCTTCCGAGATTTTCTTGTCTCCGTCCAGGTCAGCAAACCTCACGTCACCTGCACGCAGGCGGTTTCCTGCAGGGCCGGTACACTGGTAAACTCTGTTGTTCACGGCGGTATCGTCTATGGTAGCCTGATATTCGGCAGCCTCGCGGTCAGTCTTGAAAAGGCCCTCGACATGGTAACCCCAGATGTCTCCGAGTTTTTCGCCTGCATAATGGTCGGAAATGAGACCGTCAGGATTGTGATATTTGGTAATATGGGTCACATAGTCGCCGACAGTGGCTGATACGTTGTAGCTGAACTGATGTCCGAGCAGCGGGAATGAATCGTCCCATGATACCGTCAGTTCCCATCCTTTCGAACGGAGGTCGGCGCAGTTCGCTTTCGGAGTGTTCGCTCCGTACACGTCAGGCAGGGTAAGGGAAGTGGTAAGCATGTTTTTGGTGTCCCTGATATAGCCGTCCACGGTGAAGTTCAGCCGGCTGTTGAAAAAGGACATGTCGAGACCGAGGTCGTAGGTAGTGACCGTTTCCCAGGTAAGTCCGGAAGAAATAGGGTCGGATATGCTGGAGTATTTGCCGGTCTCTATGTAGTCGAAGGTGTAGTTCGACATCTCCCTGTTCGGGGTAATGGTCTCAATCCATGCATAGTTGCTCACCTGCTGGTTTCCGAGACTTCCTGCGGAAAACCTGAGTTTCATGTTGTTGATGACCGACTTTGCAGGCGTGAAGAAATCTTCCTCGGATATGGTCCAGGCTGCCGATGCCGACGGGAAAAATGCCCAGCGGCTGCCCGGGGAGAATCTTGAAGAGCCGTCTGCACGTGCACTGACCTCGAGAATGTATCTGCCTTTCCAGTCATAATTCGCACGGGCGAAGAATCCCAGTGTCTTGTAGGCGGTGATGTCCTGAGTCACCACAGGTATGCCGGTAGCCACGACGAACGAGCTCAGATCATCGTTGGTCAGGTCGGTATTGCTCACATCCAGCTGTGCAGAACGGTAGGTCTCGTACTGGCCTCCGGCGGTCAGCTTGAAATTGTGTCCGCCCCAGCTGTCGGTATATGTTCCGTATATGTTCAGATTGTGTCCCGCATATTCGCCGTGCACTTCCTGGTAAGTATTGGCCACCGAGCCGGAAGTAAAGGTTTCGTAGACGCCTTCCGCCCTCGAGTATTCGAAAGTGTTGTTTCTGTATTTGTTCAGGATGTCGCGGTAGCGGAAGTCGTATGCCGCGGTGATAACCAGCTCCTTGACAGGAGTGATGTCTATCTGGTTTGATATGGTGATGTATTTCTTCGCCTTGGAGTTGTGTCCGGTTCCGGCAGTCATGTGTCCTCCGCGGCCTGCGCCTATCGGAGAGTTCTTGGCCAGCTGGTTTACGTACTGGACGATGCTGCCGTCAGGGTTGACAGGCAGGAAGGCGGCGCAGATGTTGGACTGGAGGGCATGGATGGTGCCTTCGTAGTTCGAGAAACCTCCGTAGGTATAGATGGAGTTGTCGTAGGAGATGTTCGTGGAGTATTTGAGCCATTTGAACATCTGGGCGGAGAACTTGGCGCGGAACGCGTAATCCTTGTAGTTATCTTTCTGAACGTTGAACATTCCGTCCTGAGAAAGGTAACGTCCGCTCGCATAGTATGAAATCTTGTCCGAGCCTCCGGAAATGGAAACGTTGTGTTCGTGCTGAGGGCGTACTCTCTTATAGAAGTAGCCGTACCAGTCGAAGTTTCCGTAGTAATAGTATTTTCCGTCATCTCCGACTTCCACCCACGGACGTTCCGGATTTTCAGTGACATCGTTCCTGCGTTCCCAGAGTTTCTGCAGGCCGCCGTTCTC
>CALUSD010000210.1 GCA_944323295.1 uncultured Bacteroidales bacterium
GCCTTCTTTCCCGAGCATTCTCAGCTGTTCCGGTCCGAACGACGGATTCTTGTAGTTGGCTTCGAGCACTATTTTCCGCGCGCCGCGGTAAAACCTTTCCGGCATGGTCTCGAGTTCAGGTATGCTGCCCGGAATCGTGTATATGACCAAGTCGTTCTCCATGAAGAGCTCCCGGAAATGTTCTGTGCCGGCGACCTCGAATCCGTATTCCGGCATGTCGGACGCAATTTTTTCCGCCTTACGGACCGACCGGTTCAGAAGGATTGTCCGATATCCGAGCGATGCCGCCGCTACTGCCGCCGCCCTGCCGGCTCCTCCGCAGCCTGCTATAAGCGCTGACGGCTCATGTCCGTGAAATTCCTCGACGAGTTTTACCGGAGGGTCGAAACTGAAACCTGTATTGCCGGTCACGGCATCATCGTTGTTTTCAGAAATGAAATATCCGTATCCTCCGCCCTCAGGAATGACGGCATCGAGTATCGACAGTGCGATTCCGTAATAGTCCGTGTTGTAAGCCGATATTGCCCCGGCATCCTTTATAAGAAGATTTGCGGCTCCGATTTTCCGGCACATTCCGGATTTTTTCCCGGCTTTCCCGAAGGCGTCGATCTTGAACGGTGCCGTGACGTTGATCCCGTCGTATCCGTCCAAAAAGACGGCGTATGCAGCCTCGAAGTCGCTGTTTTCTATGAGGTCGTATCCGTATCTCCCGTGATATCCGGCCTCGAACAGCGCAGGGCTTTTCGATTTGGAGATGGGGTCTCCGATGAGTCCGAATTTTTTCATTGTCTTTTGTGTTTGTCCGTATGTTTCCGGTTGTGTTGCGGCAGTCAAAGGGCGCTGCGCTGTCTCACTGCTTCGTACAGAAGGATGGCTGCGGAGACGGAGACATTCAGCGAATCGAGTCTGCCGAGCATGGGGATTCTTATGTGCGCATCGGCATTCCTTCTCCAGATATCTGTCAGTCCCGTGGCTTCCGTACCCATGACTATGGCCGTACCGCAGGTCATGTCCGTGTCGTAGTACAGTTCGGAATCCTGCAGCTGGGCAGTCAGAATTTTTATTCCCCGCGATTTCAGCCACCCGATGACCTCTTCCGAACCGGCGGCGACAGTCTGTACAGAGAAAACCGCCCCGATGCTGGCCCGTATCAGATTCGGGTTGTACATGTCAGTGGCCGGGTCGCAGACGATCACGGCATCTACCCCGCAGGCATCGGCACTCCGCAGCACCGCCCCGAGATTCCCGGGTTTTTCCACCGATTCGAGCACGATTATCAGCGGATTTTCGCGCAGATCGAGATCCTCCAAGTTTCTCTTCCGGACCCTGACCTCGGCGATAATGCCTTCGGTTCCTTCGCGATAGGCTATTTTGCGATAGAGTTCTTTCGGAACTTCTATGATGTTCGGTCCGTCTTTCCTGTTCAGGGTGCCGTCTGCCGAGGCAATATCGTTGTCATGTTGCGCTGCCGCGGCAATGTCGGCGTCCCGTTGCGCCGACGGCGCAATATATCCGAAAATTTCGTCCATTTCTTTTTCGCCGGCGATCTCTTTGCAGACAAAGACGGATCTCACATCGAAGCCCGCTTCGATGCAATGCCCGAGCTCCCTGCGGCCTTCCACGACGAAAAGCCCCTTTTCCCTTCGTGCCTTCGCTTTTTCCTGCAGCGCCAGCAGCTCCTTTATCTTCGGATTCTGCGCCGATGTGACTGTTTCTGTTTTCATGGTTTTTGCGGATGCATGCTCCTGTACTTGATTTCCCTGCAAATATAAGTTTTAGAAACTGTTTACCGGCACGAAACCGTAAAATTAATCGGCATATCATGCTAAACGCCATACAGTACTCGTTGTAGAGTGCGCTGTATGGCGTTTATCGTTACCCTCGATGATTAAGGGCCGTGGTTTATTCTTCTTTCTTTTCGGAATCCTGGCCCTGAGCCTTCTTAGGCCGCATCTGCGGGAAGAAGAGGACGTCCTGGATGGTAGGGGAGTTCGTCATGAACATGGTCAGACGGTCGATTCCCATACCCATACCCGATGTAGGCGGCATGCCGTATTCGAGGGCGCGGACGAAATCCATGTCTATGTACATGGCCTCGTCGTCTCCGTGCTCACGCTGCTTCAGCTGGTCCTGGAATCTTTCTATCTGGTCGATAGGATCATTCAGCTCGCTGTAGGCATTGGCAAGTTCCTTTCCGCATACGAAAAGCTCGAAACGTTCGGTAAGATTCGGATTCGAGCGGTGTCTTTTCGTGAGAGGCGACATCGAAACAGGATAATCGGTGATGAATACCGGCTGAACAAGATGTTTTTCGCAATACTCCCCGAATATGGCGTCGATGAGTTTGCCTTCGCCCATTTCCTTGGTGACAGGCACATTCAGTTTTGCACAGGTCTCGCGGAGTCCGGCCTCGTCCATCCCCGCGATATCCACTCCAGCATACTCCTTTATCGCTTCAAGTATCGGAAGACGGCGGTAAGGCGGCTTGAAGTCCACCTGCTGCGCCCCGATGGTGACGACAGTCGTGCCGTGAAGCGTCATTGCGACCTTTTCGAGCATCTTCTCCACGAATTCCATCATCCAGATGTAGTCCTTGTAGGCTACGTAAATCTCCATGCAGGTAAATTCCGGATTATGGGTCTTGTCCATGCCTTCATTGCGGAAATCCTTGGCGAACTCATAGACCCCGGAATATCCGCCCACAATCAGTCTCTTCAGATACAGCTCATTAGCGATGCGCAGATAGAGGTCTATGTCCAAGGCATTGTGATGCGTGATGAAAGGCCTGGCCGTAGCTCCTCCCGGAATGGACTGCAGGATCGGCGTTTCGACCTCCAAGCAGCCTGCGGCGTTGAAATACTCCCTCATGGCAGCTATGATCCTGCTGCGCTGGACGAATGTCTGACGCACCTGAGGATTCACTATCAGGTCCACATATCTCTGTCTGTATTTCAGCTCCGGATCAGAAAATGCGTCATAAACCTCTCCGTCTTTCTCCTTCACTATCGGAAGCACTCTGAGCGACTTGCTCAGCAGGGTCAGCTCCTTTGCATGAACGGAAAGCTGCCCGGTCTGCGTGATGAAGGCGTAACCCTTGATGCCGATGATGTCTCCGATGTCGAGAAGTTTCTTGAAAACGGTGTTATACATCGTCTTGTCCTCTCCCGGACAGATTTCATCCCTTTTTACATATACCTGAATCCTTCCGGTTTCATCCTGCAGTTCTATAAATGATGCAGCCCCCATGATTCTTCGGGACATGATTCTTCCTGCGATGACCAAATCCGTCAGGTTTCCCTTTTCTGGATCGTATTCATCCTTTATCTTTTGAGCGGTGGCGTTTACAGGATAAAGTGCTGCCGGATAAGGCTCTATGCCTAACTCCCTGAGCTTTGTCAGGGCTTCGCGCCTGTTCCGTTCCTGCTCGTTGAGGTCCAAATTTTCCATATCTGCAAATATTTCGATGCCCTGCCGGGCAATGTTTAAAATTTTCTGATGCCCTGTCGGGCAATGTCCAAGGCTGCAAAAATACAGAAAAAAAATCTACTTTTCAATCATCTTTTTCTATCCGACGGCTGCGCTTTTTTCAGCCAATGGTCGCGCAGCCATGTCCTGACAGGAATATCGTAAAGTTTCAGGCATGCCCAGGCGATGAACAGGGACATGAGTATGGTCCCGACGGAGACTGTGACATGAGCGAAGACCGGGGCGTCTGGATGCGACCATGCCCAGCTCATCTGTGCGTACATCAGAGGATAATGCGTGATATAAAGCGGATATGAAATCTCTCCGAGGAAGCTGCATACGCGGAAACTCTTGCTTCCCTTTATCTCGCTTCCCGCTCCGACCGATACGAGCAAAGGAAATACGACAAGAATGCAGAGAGCATTGTACACCCCGTTCAGAATATTGCCCGGTCCGCCCACGCACGGAACAGCTAAGGCGATGACCAAAAGCAGGGCGCACCACCAGAATCCGCCCCTGACTTTTATGTATTTCCCGATGCGGGACATCAGCAGGCCGCAGAGAAACGGGTAAAAAAGCCGGGTCAGTCCGATGTATATCTGTTCGGATGTAAGGCTCCAGCCCCCTATGGGCGTGTAGGCCAATGCGGCACGGCCTTCCGTCAGAAGCCCGAAAACATTGAGATTCAGACACAGGTCGATGGTGCAGAAACCTGCCGCAGCGACAAGAAGCATCAGCAGGATATTCGGCAGGCGCCTGAATACGAATGCATAAAGTATGTTGGCTACATACTCCCAGGTGAGGGACCAGTTCGGTCCGTTGAGGGGATTCGTTTCACCCCAGCCGCGGACATCCATTTTCGGGCCGCATGGAATCATCAGACAGCACATCAGGAATACGAGCATGACTTTCCACCACGGAGAACTGCTTATGAGAGGGAATCCGTCGCACTGTCCGAAATAGAAAAGACACAGGCCGATGACCGTTCCCATTATTACCATGGGATGAAGCCTGACGAGGCGCCGCTTGAAGAAGCCCCACGTGGTCATCCTGTCCCATCTGTCATCGTAGGCATAGCCGACAACGAAGCCGGACAATACGAAAAAGAAGTCTACTGCCAGGTAGCCGTGATTGATGATCTGATAGGCGGGACCTGCCGAATACGTTTCGAATGCATGGAATAGAATTACCATTACAGATGCGACTCCCCGCAGTCCGTCGAGAATTTCATATCTCGGCTTCGATGCGAGATACGAGCTGGATGTTGCCGTCATTGTTTGTACAGCTTTTGTATCGTTTATGCGTTTATGTGTCGGTTTTTTGTTTGTATTGTCGTCAGTTCGGCGGTTGATAGTTTATGTCCGGTCTTTGTCCGATATGTTTTATGGTGTGCCGTTTCCTGTTCAGCCTTGTCCGTTTTCGTATTTGTCGAGAGCCGCTTTCATCAGTTCGCGTCCGACTTCGCAGATTTCCCTGGCCCGGCCGTAGTCCGCGATGGCTCCGAAAGCATCGAAAGGCATGTTTACGAGTATGTCGGGAGGACAGAGTTTTATCATGTATTCGGTGTTCCAGTGATTCATGAGATCGAAAGTCCTCGACAGGAGCGTGAAATAGTTGGCCTCCGGATCGAAATTGCTCTGTGATTTCTCGTCCTTGGCCATCAGATCCTGGACGATTTTTTGTCCATGCATTGCCGCAAGCCGGATTTTCTCCCCGAGGGTCATGTTTTCGTTGTGCATTACCGAGTCCATGACTGCTTTCCCTTGGGCCCTGCGTTCGGAAATGGCCTGTTCCTTTTTTGCTTCGGCATCGGCTTCGTCCACGATGATCTTCCGGATGGCATCCACGTCGATGTCGTTGACATTGAACGCTACGACGATGTCATCGCCGGAGCGTTCAACCCTGTTCAGAGGCATTGTATTGGCGATTCCTCCATCTATAAGCGTACGCATTCCCAATTTTACAGGACGGAAAAGCGAAGGTATCGAAATGGACGCCCTTATTGCCTGGAACAGGCTGCCCCTGTCGAAAATTACTTCTTCTCCGGTAAAAAGGTCTGTCGCTATGGCCTTGTACGGTATCCGCAGGTCTTCGATATTCACTTCCGGCACGATTTCCTGCAGGGCCTCGATGACTTTGTCGCCTTTTACCAGATGGTTGCGGCTGAGCGAGATATCCATCAGTCCGAAGACTTTCCATCCGTTGAGCGAAAACAGAAAGTCTTTTACTTCAGGAAGTTTGCCGGTAGCATACATGCCTCCTATCAGAGAGCCGATGGATGTCCCTGCTATGGATGTGATTTCATACCCGCGGGATTCGAGTTCTTCGATGGCTCCGATATAGGCGAAGCCTCTCGGACCGCCGCTTGAAAGGACCAATGCTACTTTTTTCATATCAGATGTTTTTTGCTGCCAAAAGTACGAAAAAATCGGCGGAATCCGACTCAGTTCAGAACGGCGCAGTCGAAATATTCATCGAAAAGCGATTTGGCCCTTTCGAGCTGTTCTGCGGTATTCAGCGGAACTCCCTTCAGGGCGTATTCCATGCCGAGGGTTTCGTACTTGTTGATTCCCAATGTATGGTACGGGAGTATTTCCACCCGTTGAATCATTTTGTATCCGCCGCCATTTTTCGTGCCTTTCCCGTGCCCGAAGTGTTCACCGAGCGCGCGGATGTCTTCTTCGGCGTCGCTTATCCCGGGGACCAGAACATATCTGAGCCAGAAAGGTCTCCCGTGCTCCTCCAGCCATTGCGCCGTCTCTATCGTCCGGGTATTCGGTTTCCCTGTCAGTTCCAAATGTTTTGCTGCATTGAACTGCTTCACATCCAAAAGTACGAGGTCCGCCATGGTGAATAGCTCCTCCACATGTTTGTTCCAGATGCCGCCGTTGGTGTCAATGCATACGTTTATTCCGTTTTCATGCAGTTCCCTGACGAGCGGGACCAACGCTTCCGCCTGAGCGGTCGGCTCTCCTCCTGAAAATGTCACCCCGCCTTTCTTTCCGAAAAAAGGTTTCTGGCTGACGGCCATCTTCACTATGTCCTCCGGCTCCGTATCCGTACCCCCGTCGAATGCGATCGTATCCGGGTTGGCGCAGTACAGACATCTGAACGGACATCCCTGCAGAAAAACGACGAGCCGAAGCCCCGGCCCGTCGTAAGTTCCCATGCTTTCGTATGAATGCACTCTGAGATTCATATAAAAATCCTAAATTTTAAATATGGCGCGAAGTCCAAGGCTTGCGAAGACCCGAAAACCGGAGCAACCTTGCGGTTGTGAGGATTGAGGGTCAAGCATAACGCAGGAATTCCCGTCATATTTATAATTTTACATGCTTTGGTGGAAAGTCCGGGCTATTACTTCCAACTGATGCTCCCTGCTCAGCTTTACGAAGTTCACCGCATATCCCGATACCCTTATGGTCAGCTGAGGATATTTTTCCGGATGCTCCATGGCATCTTCCAGCATTTCCCTGTTCAGTACGTTCACGTTCAGATGGTGCGCTCCCTTGGTGAAGTAGCCGTCCATCATCGTCACGAGATTCTCTATCTTGGCATCTTCTGTCGGACCGAGAGACTTGGGTACGATGGAGAAAGTGTTGCTGATACCGTCCATGGCGTCATGATAGTCGAGTTTGGATACCGAACTGAGTGAGGCTATGGCGCCGTGGCAGTCGCGTCCATGCATAGGATTGGCTCCCGGAGCAAAGGCGACTCCTTTCAGTCGGCCGTCAGGAGTGGCTCCGGTCTTCTTTCCGTACATTACGTTTGAAGTGATGGTGAGGATGGAAAGAGTAGGCTCTGCATTCTTGTAGATAGGCAGTTTGCACAGTTCGCCGTTGAAATAGTGTATGAGTTCCTTTGCGATATTGTCCACACGGTCGTCATCATTGCCGAAGCACGGATATTCTCCTTCTATGTCGAAACTGTCCGTGAGACCGTCGGCATTGCGGTGAGCAGTCACTTTTGCAAACTTTATCGCTGAAAGCGAGTCTGCCGCAATCGACATTCCGGCTACGCCGTAGGCAAGATTTATCGACGGATTAGTATCGATGAAAGCCATCTGCGACCTTTCGTAGTCGTATTTGTCGTGCATGTAGTGGATGATGTTCATGGCCTCGTTGTACACGCGGGCTACCTCATGGAGCACTTTCTTATAGTTGGCCAATACTTCGTCGTAGTTCAGGACATCGCTTTTGAGAGGCTCTATGCCCTCGACCATCACCGTACCGGTATTTTCGCAGCGCCCTCCGTTGATGGCAAGAAGAAGCGCCTTGGCTAAATTGGCACGGGCTCCGAAGAACTGGATGGCTTTTCCGACAGCCTGATATGAAACGCAGCATGCTATGCCGTAGTCGTCGCATTTGCGGACATCCCTCATGAGATTGTCGTTTTCATACTGCACCGAGCTGGTGTCGATGGATACCTTGGCGCAGAAATCCTTGAATCCTTCAGGAAGTTCCGGACTCCAGAGCACGGTCATGTTAGGCTCCGGTGCAGGGCCGAGGTTGTACAGTGTCTGCAGGAAGCGGAAGGAAGTCTTGGTGACCTTGATTTTTCCGTCGTTGAAACGTCCTCCGATGGATTCGGTGATCCAGGTAGGGTCGCCGGCGAAAATGTCGTTGTATGCCTGCATCCTGAGGTGGCGCACCATTCTGAGTTTCATCACTAACTGGTCGATGAGCTCCTGAGCGTTTTCTTCATCGATGATTCCGTGATTCAAATCGTATTCGATGTAGATGTCGAGGAATGAAGATACGCTGCCGAGAGACATGGCGGCTCCGTCCTGCTCCTTGACTGCGGCAAGATATGCCATATACACCCATTGCACGGCTTCACGGGCATTGTATGCCGGACGTCCGAGCTCGAGACCGTAATATTCTCCCAATACCTTGATTTCGTTCAGAGCCTTGATCTGTTCGGCCACTTCCTCGCGGAGTCTGATCCTGTCTTCGGTCATCGGGCCGGTAAGATGTTTCAGATCCTCTTTTTTCGCCTCGATCAGTCTGTCCGCTCCGTACAGGGCCAATCTGCGGTAGTCTCCGATGATACGGCCGCGGGAATAGTTGTCCGGAAGCCCGGTCAGGAAGCCCAATGACCTGAATTTCAGAATTTCTTCAGTATATACGTCGAATACGCCGTCATTATGGCTTTTGCGGTAGTGAGTGAAAATTTCCTTTACTTTCGGATCGAGTTCCACCCCGTTCTGGTTGCAGGCTCTCTCCACGACTCTCCAGCCTCCGAACGGTTTGATAGCTCTCTTCAGGAGCTCGTCCGTCTGGAGACCTACGATAATTTCGTTCTCCTTGTCGATATATCCTGCCTTGTGGGATGTGATGGTGGAAATTGTAGATGCATCGATGGAACGTACTCCGTTGTTCTTTCTCTCTTCCTCGAGAGCTTCGAGACATTTGTTCCAGAGAGCTTTGGTCCTGTCTGTAGGTCCGCATAAGAAAGATGCGTCGCCGGTGTAGGGGGTAATGTTCCTGTAGACAAAATCGGAAACATCGATTTTGGAACTCCAGATGCCGTCAATGAATTTTTCTTTTAATTCCATAATCCTTAATTATTTTTAGAGGGCGGCCAAAATGGTCGAAATAGCGATTCCGTCGTTTTAGTCAGCCTCATAGTTTCTCCGGTTATCGGTAAGGGCCGCAAATATACGTCGTTATTTTTAATTATTAAAATTTATTCTATTTTTGTTCTCAACAATATATCAACAAAGCCCGAACGATAACAGAAATCGATTATGTTCAACAAGTTAGTGGCAATCGAGCCTGTCGGCCTGCTTCCATGGGCCGTAGAGGCTCTGAAAAAATTTTCGCGCGAGACGGTAATGTTCGGCAATATTCCGTCATGCGAAGAAGAAATCGTTTCGAGAATAGGCGGTGCCGACGCCGTGCTGCTCAGTTATACTTCTTCGCTTTCGGCTGAGGTGATGGAAAGATGCCCGAATATTGTTTATATAGGAATGTGCTGCTCCCTGTATTCTCCGGAAAGTGCCAATGTAGATATCCGTTATGCCGAAAGCCGCGGTATCACGGTGACGGGTATCCGAGACTATGGAGACGAGGGTGTGGTGGAGTATGTTGTCAGCGAGCTCGTTCGATGCCTGCACGGATTCGGCCAGCCTGCGTGGAGCGGGGAGCCGCGTGAAATCACAGGATTGAGGACCGGTTTTTTAGGTCTCGGCAAATCGGGAGGCATGATAGCCGATGCAATGAAGTTTTTCGGTGCCGAAGTCGCTTATTTCGCCCGCAGCGAAAAAGAGGCGGCGCGGCGGAAAGGCTATCGTTTCATGACACCCGACGAACTGCTCGGCTGGTGCGATGTGCTTTTCTGCTGCCTGAACAAAAATACCGTACTTTTGCATGAAAAGGAATTTTCCCGTTTCGGGAACGGAAAGATTCTCTTCAATACCGGACTTTCGCCTGCCTGGGATGCTGCTCCTTTCCGAGAATGGATAGATCGCGGGACCAATCTCTGTTTCTGCGATACGGCAGTCGCTCTCGGAGATTCCGGTTTGCTTGCCCATCCGCATGTCCGCTGCATGAATGTTTCTTCCGGCCGGACCTCCCAGTCGTTCGAACGTCTAAGCCGCAAGGTCTTGTCCAACATTGAGAATTACGAAAAAATGTAATACCTTTGCAGGTTGTCTTTTACTGGAAACGAAATGAACAGGACGGCTGATTATGAATTTACGGTCATAGTACCTTTATATAATGAGGAGGACAATATCCTCGAACTTGAAAAGAGGCTGGCGGCGTATCTGCGGAGCGGCGTATGCAGGACATGCATACTTTTCGTGAATGACGGCTCCACCGACGGAAGTCTCGACGGACTGCGTTCGATATGCTCTAAGAACGAAGATTTCTATTACATATCCTTTGCCGCAAACAGCGGTCTCAGCGCAGCGCTGAAGGCCGGATTCGACTATGCGGAGTCTCCGTATGTAGGCTATATCGATGCCGACCTGCAGACCGATCCGGAGGATTTCGACATACTGCTGCCATATCTGAAAGACTATGATATGGCCACAGGCATCAGGGTGAAACGCAATGACAGCGGATTCAAGCGTTTCCAGTCCAAATTCGCCAATTCGTTCCGCCGCATGATGACCGGAGACGGGGCTGCCGATACCGGCTGTCCTCTGAAAGTTTTCCGTATAGCGGCAGCAAAGGAATTTCCGATGTTCAAAGGCATGCACCGCTTTTTCCCTGCCCTGCTTCTGCTGCAGGACGGAGCCAAATACAAGGAAGTGCCGGTGCATCACAGACAGAGAGTGGCAGGCGTTTCGAAATTTACAATATGGAACAGGATGATGTCGTCTTTTGCGGACTGTTTTGCATACAGATGGATGCGGAAACGCTATATCAGATACAGGGTCTCCGATACTAACCTGCCGTCAGTGAATTGAATACGTTGCAATACAGCAAATACGGACAGTCCTGAATTTTCCGGAGAGCATGGAAGAATCCTTTTTCATATACGCCATAGGTTTTCTCGCACAGATATTCTTCTCTGCGCGGACGATTCTGCAGTGGTTCAAGTCGGAAAAGGCAAAAACAATCGTCTCGCCGGCATCCTATTGGGTGCTTAGCGTAGCCGGATCCTATCTGTTTTTTATTTACGGCTATTTCAGGGATGATTTCGCCATTCTGCTTGGACAGTTCATATCTTACTACATATATCTCTGGAATCTGAAACTGAAAGGCATATGGAGGAAATTCATCCCGCCGTTCAGACTGATACTACTTTTCATACTCGTGATGACGCCGGTGGCGGCCTCGGCGATGGTCATATCGAAAAATCCCGATTTCATAGACCGTCTGCTCTTCAATGAAGACGTACCTTTCGGCCTGTTGCTGTTCGGCTCGGCCGGTCAGATAGTCTTTACCCTGAGATTCGTATATCAGTGGATATATTCCGTCCGGAGAAAAGAGTCGCTGCTCCCTGTCGGATTCTGGATCATAAGCCTGGTCGGCTCTTCAGCCATTATCGCATACGGTATCTTCCGTTCGGATCCGGTGCTGATTCTCGGACAGTCGTTCGGCTTTGTGGCGTATTCCAGAAATCTTATCATAGGCATGCGTGCGAAACGCCGAAAACGCATGGAAGCAGCATGAATATAAAAAGTAATACCTTAGTTTTCAAAATAATTCACCGATGAAATTAGATCTCAGACCGCATCCGACACTGACAGCCATACTGCTTATGGCAATATGCCTTATTCCGGTAATGGCCATGAAAGACATATCCCCTTCCAACGAACTGAGGTATCTCAGCATCGCGGATGAAGCCATAGAGAACGGAAGTGCCTTTGCATTTTCGAATCACGGTGAACCCTATGCCGACAAACCGCCTTTGTATTTCTGGCTTCTGATGCTGTCCCGGTTCGTGTTCGGAGAGCACAATATTTTCGTACTGAATCTGTTTTCATTCATCCCTGCGGCAGTCATCATGGTCGTGATGGACAGGTGGCTGATGCAGGTGTCCCGGCAGGCATCTCTAAAGTTCTCGGACGGAGAGCGTTTTGCTGCCTCCATGCTGCTCGGCACCTCTGCAATGTATCTCGGTACGGCGGTCATCCTGCGTATGGACATGCTGATGACCATGTTCATCGTCCTGTCGCTTTATACTTTCTACAAGATGTACCGCGGCATAGGAAGCGAAAAACTGAACGGCATACTTCTGCCTGTCTATATTTTCCTGGCCCTGTTTACCAAAGGTCCTGTCGGTATCCTGATGCCGGTGCTGAGCATATTTTTCTTCCTGCTGTTTTCGGGAAAATTGAAGACTGCCGGAAAATATCTCGGGCTCAGGACCTGGTCCATCCTCACTCTGTTGTGCGGACTGTGGTTTCTCGGGGTCTGGATAGAAGGCGGCAAGGCATATTTGGACAACCTCCTTTTCCATCAGACTCTCGACAGGGCGGTCGATGCTTTCCACCATAAAAAACCTGTATGGTATTACTTCACGGCCATCTGGTACGTAGCGGCTCCTTTCTCCGTCACCATGATCTATGCGCTGTTCTCGAAAGCCGGCAGGACATACGTGACAGATGCCGGACGGCTCTTCTTTACGGGCGCAGTGGTCACATTCGTCATGCTGTCGCTGTTCAGCTCGAAATTGGCGATATATCTGCTGCCGACACTTCCTTTTTTGGCATACTATACTGTGCTGTCAGGCAAAAATACGGGTACGAACGGATGGATGCGTTTCACGCTTGCGATACCTGCGTTTATTTTTATCATGGTGTCGGCAGCGATAATGCTTTCATCTCTGATTTTGCCTCATATTCCGCAGCTTTCCATACCGCAGGACCTGATACCGGTATCCCGCTCGGTATTCGTATATTTGGCGGCAGCCGTTCTTATGGCAGGTTCCGTACTGTCGTTCATGTACCTGTTCGGCAGGCGCCGTTCCTGGACAGGCTCGGTGTCGGCTCTGTCGGCAGCCTTCTTTCTTGCCATCCTGTCGCTGTCTCCTCTCGTCCCGAAACTGAACAGCTACATAGGTTACAGAAACCTGGCAGGAGTAGCAAAGGAACTGAAGGAGATCAGCAACGTTTCAAGTTATACGGTAGTGGACATAAGCAGACCTGAAAACATGGATGTATTTCTCGGGGAGGACGTGAGAATTCTCGACAGGAATTCAATCTCCGAAGACGGGGCCGGTCTGTCAGATACCATACTGATGATCAAGACTTCATCGATAGATTCCGCGCCATCCCTTTCCTGCATGCTTTCAGGGCTGCATCCCGTGGAAGTCGGCCCTTATACCGTATACATAGTGGCATCGCGCTGAGCGCGTTCATTCTCAGGATACTCCGCCGCACTGTATCGGCGAGGGCTCTTCGAAAGCGATTTTGTTGGCTACCACCTCATAAATCTGCTTCTCGGACCCGTCCTGAGCCGTATATTTCGAAGATCTGAGTCTGCCGCATACGTATAAAGGCATGCCTTTTTCTATCTTGCGGAGGTCCGGCATGCTGCGTCCGTTCCACGCGACGATATTGTGCCAGGTGGTCTCTACCACGGCATCACCTTCCCTGCCTTTGTACATGAAGTTCGTAGCAAGCGAAAATTTTGCTACGAGACTGTCTCCTACATTGGAAAGCCGGACATTGCCGACATTTCCTTTCAGTTCGATTCTGTTCAATTGTTCCATAAAATTCGGATGATTAAATATTCGTATTCCGTGCGCACTTTTCTGTTTGCGGACAAAGTAAACGAAAAGAATTTCATGGAAAAACAGCCTTTTGCGACATTTTCTTTTTCTTGCGTCTTTTTCTCTTTTTTTACATCGGGCTGCTAAAATACCGGTGAAGTAAAAAAATAGAAATTCGCATAAAAAATAGAAAAACATCATGCAGGAAAAGAAAAATGCGGTGTGCTGCTGTTGATATTTACGAAGACTTCTGCAATCTTTGAAGAAAATGCGAAACCGATGAAAAAATACAATGAAACATCACAGGACGGCCATGTATGCCTCGAATGCGGAGACGAACTCGGCTACGGGCGTGCTGACAGGAAATTCTGCAGCGATGCATGCAGGAACAGATTCCACAACCGTCACGTTCAAAGCAGCCGCCAGTTCAAGCAGAAAGTGAATCTCGCGCTCGACAGGAATTACGATATCCTCGATTCTATCCGCAAGACTTCTCTCAAGAGCATAGAAGTGGCGGATCTTGAAAACATGGGCTTCAGGAAAGATTATTTCACGTCGTATGTCAAACGCTCGACAAAGGAACTCTATATGTGCTATGATATCAAGTATGCCATATTCCACGGGAGGGTGACATCCATCTCCAAAATGGAAACGTTTTAAATGGGTATTGGACTTATAGCGAAAAACCTTCCGTGTCTTTGAGGAAATCAATGACATTAATGACCAATATGCCGTCTTCATTCACATAAGATGGCGTCAGACTTCCGGTTATGATGATTTTGGGGAATCCATCTCTTATATGACGGAGAGAATTGGTTTCCTGTTCAATTTTCTCTTGCGTAGGCATATCAAGCGTGGATTGGATGTACATACGTTTGTTACCCCTGTTACATATAAAGTCAACTTCCAGCAGTTTCCGTGTTTTCTTTCCGTCATCATTTGTTTTGCGTACCTCCACTTGTCCTACATCGACTGCATAACCTCTGATACGGAGCTCATTGTATATGATATTCTCCATAAGATGCCCGCTGTCAATCTGTCTGTAATTTAAACGGGCATTGCGCAGCCCGGTATCTTCGAAATAATATTTTGACGGCGTGTTGATGTAATGCTTTCCCTTGATGTCATACCGGACGGCTTTTTCCAGCAGAAACGCATCCTGCAACATACTGAGATAACTCTGTATGGTAGTATCTGAAATACTGTGACCTTTTACTGACTTGAATGTGTTTTCAAGATTGGTCGGATTTGTCAGGCATCCGACACTGGAAGCAATGATATCTATAAGCTCGCTTAAATCGTCATCATTCCTGATGCCGTAGCGTTCTTTTATATCGCGGATGTAGGTGCCTTGAAACAATGACTTCAGATACTTTTCTTTCTCCTCCTTGTTTGAAAAAGTCGCAATTTGCGGCAGTCCGCCATATATCATATAGTCCTGCAGCGCTGAAAGTTCGCTTTCATTCTGTCTTGTTTTAAGAAATTCAGAAAAGCTCAGCGGATGGACTCTTATTTCGTATCCACGTCCGCGAAATTCGGTGATTACGTCGCTGGACAGGAAGCGGCTGTTACTGCCTGTTACATAAACATCGGCATTTTTTACTTTCAGATAGCTGTTGAGCACATCCTCAAACTCCGGAACCATTTGGATTTCGTCCAATAAAATGTAGTAAAAGCCATCGTCCGTCATGCGACTGTCAATGTGTTTCAACAGTACATCAGGATTTCTGAGTCGTATATTGCGACGGTCTTCCAAGTCAACTTGAATGATATGTTTTTCGTCCACGCCATTCTCAAACAAGGATTTTTTGAACAACTCAAACAGAAGGTAGGATTTGCCGCAACGGCGCACACCGGTAATAATCTTAATCATTCCGTTGTGCATTACGCTTCTCAACTCACTTAAGTATTTGTCTCTTGGTATGATCATGCAGCAAAAGTAGAGAAAAATATCCGTAATCCGGACATTCTATTGGAGAAAAATGGAATTTTCCCATTTTTCTCCAATAGAATACACCATTCGTATGTATGGAAGGTTGTGTATATTTGGACTTCGTCCACATATACTGTTGCACTTCGGCAAAGCAAATAAATTTCTTTTGCTCTCAGTTTCTGCGTATATTTAGCCTGGCGGCTACATATACTGTATCGCTTCGGCAATGCAAAACTCCTCGGCTTCACGCAAACAAGTTTGCATTCGCCTTCGGCCTCTTGCATTGCTCTCAGCTTCTGCGTATATTTGCCATTCAAATACGGAAAGAAATGAAAATTGAATCGATTTGTGCAGCGGCATCGCTGCTTTGTTTAATGTCTTGCAATATGGAAAATCCCTTATTGACGGAGTCACCATACCTTTATGGTGCGCCTCAGTTCGATAAAATCAAGAACGAACATTATGTGCCGGCTTTCAAGACCGCGATAGCGGAAGCCAAGGCTGAGATCGATGCGATAGTGTCGAATCCTGAAGCTCCTGACTTCGAAAATACCATAGAAGCATTGGAGTTCAGCGGACGGACTCTCGACAGGGTCTCAAGCATATTCTATAATCTGATGGAAGCAGATACGAACGACGAGATGCAGGCCATTGCCGAGGAAATATCACCTGCGATGACCGAGTATTCGATGTACGTATCACTAAACAAGCCTCTGTTCGAACGGGTCAAGGCCGTATACAGGAAAAAGGATTCGCTCGGTCTTGAACAGGATCAGATGCGTCTCCTCGAGGAAACCTACCTGTCCTTTGCCCGCAACGGAGCAAATCTTTCGGATGCGGACAAGGAAATCTACAGCAAGTATGCAGAAGAACTTTCATTAGCGCAGCTCCAGTTCAGCAAGAATATCCTGGCTGCGACCAACGCATTCACCCTTCATATAACCGACAGCTCGGATTTGGCGGGGCTTCCTGGCTATGTGGTGGATATGGCTGCCATGTATGCAAAGGAAAAAGGTCTGGACGGCTGGGCGGTCACCTTGGACTATCCGAGCTTCGGCCCTTTTATGAAATACAGTGAAAACAGGGATTTGAGGAAAGAAGTGTATACGGCGTACATGACGAGGTCTGTCGGAGGTGAATATGACAATACGGAGACTGTGAGGAAGATAGTGGACCTGCGCATCAAAATGTCCGAACTCCTCGGCTATGATACTTATGCCGACTATGCATTGGAGAACAAGATGGCCAAGACTCCGGCTACGGTCAATGCTTTTTTGGAGGAACTTTTGAAGCCGACTCTCCCGTTTGCCAAAAAGGATGTGAAAGAAATTTTCGATTTTGCGAAAGCTCACGGATTCGAGGATGAAGAACTGCGGTCATGGGATTTCTCATACTGGTCCGAGAAATACAGGGAAGCAAGATACGACCTGAATGAAGAGCAGCTGAAACCGTATTTCAGGCTCGAGCAGTGCATAGATGCCGTATTCGATCTTGCCAACAGGCTTTACGGCCTGACATTTACCGAGATAGATGATGTGCCTGTCTATCACAAGGACGTAAAGGTCTATGATGTCAAGGACGAAAACGGAAGACACATGGCTCTCTTTTATGCGGATTTCTTCCCGAGGGCAGGCAAGAGCAGCGGAGCGTGGATGACATCGTTCAGAGAGCAGTGCATATATAAAGGTGTAGAAGAGAGACCGTTTGTCAGCATCGTGACGAACTTTACGAAACCTACTGAAAATGCTCCGTCCCTTCTTACTCACGGTGAATTCACGACGTTCCTTCACGAGTTCGGGCATTCCCTTCACGGGATTCTGGCGGAAGGACGGTATTCATCCCTGACCGGGACATCGGTACCGCACGATTTCGTGGAACTTCCGTCCCAGATTATGGAAAACTGGGCTTTCGAGCCGGAATACTTGGATACTTTTGCGAAGGATTACAGGACAGGGGAGGTAATACCTGATTCGCTGATTACGAAGATAGCAGCGTCAAAAAATTATCTTGCCGCCTATGAACAGATCGGTCAGATCCGCTATGGCATCATGGATATGGCATGGCATACGCTGAAAGAACTGCCGGAGGAAAACACCGTCGATTTCGAAAAGAAGACTGTGGCTGCGCTTACGATGCTGCCGTCTATCCCGGGAGCAGCGTTCTCACCATCGTTCTCGCATATTTTTGCAGGAGGTTATGCAGCAGGTTATTATTCCTACAAATGGGCCGAAGTCCTGGAGGCTGATGCGTTCTCTCTCTTTAAGGAGAAAGGCATATTCGACAGAGAGGTAGCCGCTTCATTCAGGGACAATATCCTGTCGAAAGGCAATTCGGAGGATGTCGCTGTTCTGTACAGGAATTTCAGGGGCCATGATCCGCAGCCTGAGGCCCTCCTCAAGAAACTCGGAATCGTCGAGAAATAATTTTGATGCACCTGTGGTGCAACATTGTTACAAGGTTTTTCATCTTTAAGCCTGAAAAATCGGCAAAAAGATGAAAAATCTGTTTTTTATAGCGGCGGCAGCCGCAATGCTCTCCATAAGTTGTTCCAAATTGGACGTGGCCGGAGTGTCGTCCACCAAATATGTAAATCTCCCCGGAAACTATACGTCCATAGTTGTCGACGGTCCGATGACGGTGGAAGTGTCTTCCGCATACGATATGGTGAAAGTGACGTCAGATTCGAACGTGCTCCCGTATATCGAGATTTATACCGAGGGAAACGATTTGGTCATCAAATATGAGGACGGAGTATATTTCTCAGGAAGATATGAGACCGTGATAGGTCTGCCGTTCAGGCAGGGCGTGAATCGGATCAGTCTGAACGGGAGTTCCACATACAGGCATTTGGAGCATGTGACTTATCAGTCTCCGGTCTCTTTGGATGTTAAAGGTGCATCGGCAATGGAGTTCGGCAGCATTACTGCTGAAAATATTTTCCTGAGTTTAGCGGATGCATCCGCATTCGCCGCGAATATGTCTGCGATAGACTATTTGGACGTGAACGCTTCCGGCGCTTCCGGAATCTGGATCGATGGCGGTATAAAGGAATGCCATGCCACTCTTGAAGATGCCTCCATTCTTTCCCGGCTGACCGAGTC
>CALUSD010000211.1 GCA_944323295.1 uncultured Bacteroidales bacterium
CCTGTATGCCGTCAGCGTCATCGGAACAAGAGTGTCGCCGCAGAAAGAGTCGTCGGGGGCCAGGCTCAGAGTCAGTGAATCGAATATGATTCTCTGCGAATATTCGGGAGTGTCCGAGGCCGAGAAATCTTCGGTAGCCTTGAACATCATGCATGTAGACAGTTCTGTCCTGCCCCACCAGTCGGATTCCCTGATACCGGCGAAAACGGTATTCCCGCCCGAAGTGACTATCGAATCAAGTCTGACGCTCGACACTTCTACGGAACATGTGTCTATGAAGATGATGTGAGAGTTGACGTCCACCCATTTGTTGCCGAGGTTCATCCCGTCGTCAGAACATCCGGCAAATATGGCTGCCGCCAATAAAGCCGATAAAAAAGTCCACGTGTTTTCAGTCATGTTTTTGTAGCTTCGCAATAACAGTTCGCGCAAAGAAATGTGCTGTGCCGTGCAATACCAAAATTATTCTATGTCCCGGCGAATAATGCCGATGAGTGTCTGAATCTGGATGGCCGTCAGCCGCAGATACCGTTTGAAGCTGTTTTATCACTGTTCCCGACCTGCGGTTTATATAAAAGTTTATTTTAAACTACGTTTACAAACACGCTTCGCCTCGGCATAACCGAATAAATTCGTTTCTGCTCTCGGCTTGCAGTTTATTTGATACCATAAAATACGTTTCGTCAAGCAATATGTGCTCTTCAACGATTTTGCCTTGCCCGCAATCCGTGTTTCAGGTATTTTCGGCGGCAAAAACACGAATTATGCAACGTTATTTTTACAGAATGATGCTGGCTGCCGCAATGCTTTCATGTGCAGCCGTAATTTCGGGATGCTCCAACGACGATGAAGAAGAGGAGCTCGTGGGAAACTGGGTCAAGGTCTCCGATTTCGACGGGGTGGCGCGATGCTCTGCGGTGACTTTTACCGTAGACAATACGGTATATGTGGCAGCCGGAGGGTATGGCGGCTATAAATACCGACTGAAAGACCTGTGGAGATACAATGAAGACAGCGGTACTTGGACGCAAATGGCTTCCATGCCGGACGAAGCCGCAGCCAGAACGTATGCCGTGGCATTTGCCACCGAGAAGTACGGATATGTCGGGCTCGGATATGACGGTGACTCGTACCTGCGGGATTTCTGGAGGTATGACCCCTCATCGGATTCCTGGAAGAAAATGAACGATTTCGGCGGCTCTGCAAGACGCGCTGCCGTGGCTTTTAACGTGGACGGAGTGGGCTATGTAGGCTGCGGTTATGACGGAAACCATCTGAAAGATTTCTGGAGATACGATGAAGGCACGGATACGTGGGTCTCGATCACGAGCATAGGCGGCTCCAAGCGTATCGGAGCTTCCGCATTTGTCCTGAACGGAATAGCGTATGTCGTGGGTGGAGAGAACAACTCCAATGTCGTCACAGACTTCTGGGCATTCGACCCGGCTACGGAGAGCTGGACGGAAAAGAGGGAGCTTGCAAATACGAGCGATGACGACTATGACGATGACTATTCTTCCATAGCGCGTTCTTACGGTGTAGCTTTCACGATGAACGGACTCGGGTACTTTACCTGCGGTGAGAATGCAGGCTCGGGTGCGACTTCGACATGGGAATACAATCCTTCGACGGATCTATGGACGGAAAGAACGGCATGCGAAGCCGGGACACGAAGCGAGGCCGTGGGCTTCTCCCTGAACAACAGAGGCTTTGTCCTGACAGGGAAAAGCGGCACATATCAGTATGACGACATGTGGGAATTTTTCCCGATGGACGAGTACGATGATGCGGACTGACGGGAGCAGGCCGGACAACCTGTCGCATCGACTTCCTTATGTGTCGAAAAATACAGAAAAATCAAAACAGTTTCGTAACTTTGGCGAGTTTTGAAATTTTTGTGAAAAATGATTACGTTTTGTGTGTCGATACTCGCTCTTATAGCGGGATATCTCGTTTACGGAAAATTTGTCGACAGGTTTTTCGGCGCCGATCCGTCCCGGAAGACTCCGGCTGAGACAAAAGCCGACGGCGTGGACTTCAAGGCGATGCCTACATGGAAGGTTTTCGTCATCCAGTTTCTGAATATCGCAGGCCTTGGCCCTATTTTCGGCGCCATCATGGGTGCTGCATACGGTCCGGCGGCTTATCTCTGGATAGTCATAGGCTGTATTTTCATGGGTGCGGTGCATGACTATTTTTCGGGAATGCTCTCACTGAGAAACGACGGTGTGAACATGCCTGATCTGACCGGCAAATATCTCGGCAAGGGGGCGAAGACTTTCATGACTGTCTTCGTTCCTTTCCTTTTGCTTGCAGTGGGCGTTTCATTCGTGACAGGACCTGCCGACCTGATGCAGTCCCTGACAGGATGGAGCAAGACATGGTGGCTGTACATCATTTTCGCATATTATATACTCGCGACATTGCTTCCTATAGATAAAATCATAGGAAGCATATATCCTTTTATGGGAGCCGCTCTGCTTTTCATGGCGGTCGGAGTCGGAGGCGCCATGATTGCCGGAGATATTTCCGGCAGCCTGAGCATGCAGGAACTCACTCCGTCGACATTGAAAAACTGGCATTCCGACCCGCAGAACAATATCCTGATTCCGATGCTTTTCATCGTGATTTCGTGCGGTGCGATTTCCGGCTTCCACTCGACCCAGTCTCCTCTGATGTCGAGATGCCTGAAAAACGAAAAATACGGCCGTCCCGTTTTTTACGGCGCCATGATTGCTGAAGGCATAGTCGCCATGATCTGGGCGAGTGCCGCCATGGCATATTTCGGCGGTCCTGAAGGCCTGAACAAAGCCATGACGGACGGTATGATGATAAACGGAGAATTGACGAAGGTCACTCCGGCGATAGCCGTGGACCTGATATGCAAGAGCTGGCTCGGAAAGGTAGGCGCGATAATCGCCGTCATCGGCGTGGTGGTATGCCCGATTACGTCCGGCGACACGGCTTTCCGGAGCATGCGTCTGACCCTTGCGGATCTTTTCAAATATGATCAGAGGAAGATTTCGCGCCGTCTCGTGGTATCCGTTCCTATATTCGTCCTGGCATATTTCTTCTGTATGGCGGATTTTTCCACCGTGTGGAATTATGTAGGCATCTGCAACCAGGTGCTCGCCGTCTTGGTGTTGTGGACAGTCACCGCTTATTTGGCTGAAGCAGGGAAACCGCACTGGATGACTTCGCTGCCTGCCGCTTTCCTGACATTCGTATGCGTAAGCTATTTCCTTATGGCGCCGTACAAGTCCGGAGGTCTTTATCTGTCTCCGGTCACAGGGTATGTTGCGGGAGGTGCGGTCGCATTGGCGGCATTGGCATATTGCATTTTCAAGGCAAGGAAAATGCAGCAGGGACGTATTTCCGGCGGTCTACAGTGATGAAACCCGTTTCTTCTTTGTAGGCCTGCCTACCAACTGTATGTCGATGTGATCGATGCTGTAGCCGCGGTACCGCTTCCTGCTCAGGTAGTTTTCCACCATTTCCATCAGTTCCGAATCGACTACATCCTTGTACTGGTGATTTTCGCAGTCGTAAATGTGAAAATGTTTGAACGTATTGACGTCGAAGTACATTTTGTTGTTCGAACTGAGCCTGTAGTGGTAGATGCCGAGCATTGCCAGATTCGTGAGGATATTGTACACGGATGCGACGGTGACTTTTGTATTGCCGTTTTTCCTGATTTCTTCAGTCACCATGTCGGCAGAGGCATGTCCGAGAGCCAGCATGGCTTCGTGTACGGCGAGTCTCTGCGGAGTGGCTTTCAGCGAATGGGCTTTGAGCGCGGTTTTGAACTGCTCTATATTCGATTTTGGCGTCTGATTGGTCATATTACACTATTAACGCGGCAAAAATAGAAAAAAAAATGCGCTCGCACAAAATAAAATTGAAATATTCAAAATTGTAAATTTTAAAAATAATGAAAGACAAGAAGATACCTTTCGGAAAATATGAGAGCTGCGCAATAGTGACAGGAGCTGCCGGAGGTATGGGCCGGATATATTCGGATATTCTGGCGGAGAACGGATACAATGTGGTCATGGTGGACATCTCGCACGAGAGATTGGAAGAAGCCGCTGCAGAGGTAAAGGCGCGCGTGGCCGCATTGAGCGACGAAAGGAGCGTGTGGACCCATAAGTTCAGGGTCTTGGCTTTGGCACATGATCTTTCAGAGATGTCGGCTGCTGCGGACATAGCGTCGGCGGTTTCCGATTTCGGCTGCGATGTGGAGATTCTGATCAACAATGCCGGACTGTTTTTCTTGGATGAGACAGCATCTGCCGACAGAAAGAAGCTGTCTGCAATCATGATGGTCCATAATTACACTCCCCTGATGCTTTGCCGCGAGTTCGTGCCCCGGATGAAGGCGCGCGGACACGGGTATGTGTTGAATATTTCTTCTTTGGCTGCGTGGATGCCCTGGCCGGCAATCGGCATGTATGCCAATACGAAACGCTTCGTGAAGGCTTTTTCCCGGTCCCTCAGAATAGAGTGCCATGGGACGGGCGTGAGTGTGACTACGGCTTGTTTCGGGGCTGTGGACACCCCTTTGTATCCTTTGAAACCATCTCTGAGAAAACTTGCAGTGAGGATAGCAGTGATGATTCCTCCCGAGAAGGCTGCCCGAAAAGCTCTTCGGGCCATGTTCAAAGGTCGCAGGCAGCTTATGCCAGGTGCGATCAACCATATTTTCCTGCCGCTTGTCGCCGCCATGCCCGACTGGGCGCTGAATGCAATCTACGGCGCAGTCAGGAAGCGTTTCATGAATTTGCGGTAATCCTTAATAAAATTCGCAGAAAAACAGCCGATAAAATTTCAAATTATTATTTATACTGCCCGAAAAGTTACATTTTCGAGCAGTATTTTTATTTTTTACAAAAAATGCAGGGGAGATGAACACCTGAACAACTTCAACCTGTACCTTTGCACTGTACAAAAATAGACATTCAACCGGTTCTATGCCTATTGACTGGCGCCAAAAATCCAATTGAAAAGTGTAACCGCTGAGGTTGGCCCGACGACTCTTTCGTGACCGCCCTCATCACAAAAGGATTTTTAAATGAAGAAATTATTTCACTGCATCATGCTGTCGATGTCGGCAGCAATGTTTCTCCACACGCCTTCATCAGCTCAGGACAAATTCGAAGGCAGCATCGGTGCTGATATTGTCAGCAATTACATCTGGAGAGGCCAGGATTTAGGTAACGTAAGTCTCCAGCCGGCCATATCCGTTTCTTACAAAGGACTGTCCCTATCTGCCTGGGGGTCTGCAGGATTCGACAGAAACGACACTAAAGAAGTCGACCTGACACTCGGGTACAGCATCTCCGGATTCAGCGTATCGGTCACGGACTACTGGTTCGACGGCGGCCCGGGCTATTTCCACTACAAGGACGGTTTTACCAATCACACTTTCGAGGCCCAGGTCGGCTATGATTTCGGCTTCGCCGCCATCGACTGGTACACGAATTTCGCAGGCAACACAGGATTCAACGCAAACGGCAAGAAGGCATACGCATCATACGTATGCATCTCAGCACCGTTCTCCTTCGTCGGGATAGACTGGGAGGCGGAAGTGGGTGCCACGCCTTGGCAGAATGACTTCTATGCCGGAGGGACAAATTCAAAATACAATAAGAGCATGATATCCGGCTTCGCCGTGTGCAATGTCAGCCTCAGGGCAGAAAAGAGTATCTGTATCACAGAAAACTGGTCCCTGCCGATTTTCGCACAGTTGGTCTGGAATCCATCCACGGAAGCCGCCCACTTCGTCGCCGGAATTTCTTTCTGATTTTAACTCATTCAACAATTTAAATTATTTCTATCATGAAAAAAATTGAAGCCATCATCCGCCGGACAAAGTTCGACGATGTGAAGCAGGCTCTGCTCGATGCAGACATCGAATGTTTCTCGTACTACGATGTCCGGGGCGTCGGGAAGACCCGGGAAGGACGGATCTATCGCGGAATCGTCTATGACACAAGCTCTATCGAGCGTATTCTCATCTCCATCGTAGTCCGTGACAAAAATGTGGAGAAAACCGTCAAGGCAGTCACAGACGCGGCGCATACCGGAGAAATCGGAGACGGACGCATCTTCGTCATCCCTGTAGAAGATGCCGTCAGGATCAGGACCGGAGAACGCGGAGACATCGCCCTGTACAACGCTGAACAGGAAAAATAATGCAAGAAACCGGCGGATTACCTGGTCCCGGACCATATGAATTCACCGAACAGACCTCAAAACAACAATTTCTAAAACGAATTTCAAATGACACGTATATTAATGTTGGATTCCGGCAACACTGCCTGGATTCTCACCTCTACTCTGTTAGTACTTTTTATGAGTATCCCGGGGATAGCCCTGTTCTACGGCGGTTTAGTACGTCAGAAAAACGTTCTCAGCATCATCATGCAAACACTTTTCATAGTTGGAGTAGTAAGCATACTGTGGGTCGCATTCGGGTACAGCTGGGTTTTCGATACCTCCTTTTCTGAAAAAGACAATCCTTTAGCCTTCCTTATCGGAGGTTTTGACAAGGCATTCCTGCACGGCATAGGACTGGACACCCTGACTGCAGGAAATATTCCTGAAATACTTTTTGCGATGTTCCAATGCATGTTTGCAGTCATCACACCGGCCCTGATACTCGGAGCTTTTGCCGAAAGGATAAAATTCTCCGGCTATATAGTATTCATCACGCTTTGGGTAATACTTGCTTACTTTCCTATGGCTCACTGGGTATGGGGAGGAGGCTTTCTGCAGAAAATGGGAGCCATCGACTTCGCCGGAGGGACGGTAGTTCATATCAATGCAGGAATTTCAGCTTTGATCATGGCCATAATGCTCGGCAAAAGAAGCGACTACAGGATCGGACATCCCATCACCCCGCACAATGTCACCTTCGTATTCATGGGTACTGCCTTTCTATGGATAGGATGGTTCGGATTCAATGCAGGAAGCGGGCTTGCAGCAGATGGCCTTGCGGCCAATGCTTTCATGGTAACGCATATAGCTACTGCCACCGCAGCCGTCACATGGATGGCTATAGACTGGATTTTCAACAAGAAACCGACTATCATAGGGACTTGTACCGGCGCTGTGGCAGGTCTTGTGGCCATCACTCCTGCAGCAGGAAGCGTTGACCTGACAGGAGCTTTCTGCATAGGTTTTATCACTTCCGTAATATGCTTCTGCATGGTAGCCATCGTAAAGCCGAAGCTGAAATACGATGACTCGCTCGACGCATTCGGAGTACATGGCATAGGCGGCATCGTGGGGTCCATACTGACCGGTATATTCGCGACTCGCTTCGTGACCGGGGAAGGCGGTGTACAGGGAGCGCTCTATGGAGACTGGCACCAACTTCTCGTACAGACAGCTGCGACAGTGTTCGCCATCGCATTCAGCGCCGTCATCACATTCATTCTTTTCAAGATAGTAGACAAGACTATCGGCCTGCGCGTAGGGAAACGGGTCGAAGAAGAAGGTCTCGACATCTACGAACACGGAGAATCCGCATACAATCGATAACATACGGATGCTGAACTGAAAAAGGAGACAGGCTCATTCGAGCTTGTCTCCTTTTTCATCATACAATTCATTTTGCAGAACGGTAAAATCCGAAATTTCCATAAGCCGGATCTTGCATTTGTACTTGCGTTTCCATTTTCCGATAATGGAAAAAAGCCCGCGTGACAGATATGCGCCTAAAATTGGACCGGTTTTCAGGGTAAATGAAGATATCCCCTTTTCCGAAACATAATAGGAAAGTTTCCGCTCGATGGCCTCGTCTATCACTATGCTCGAAGCTATTTTCCCCGTTCCGTGACAAACCGGACATACCTCTGTGGTATTGATTTCCGTGGCAGGTCTGACCCTCTGGCGGGTAATCTGCATCAGTCCGAATTTGGTCAGAGGAAGGACGTTGTGCTTGGCCCTGTCGTTTGCCATCAGCTCCTGCATGTGCTTGAAAAGCATGTTCCGGTGTTCGGCGGTCTCCATGTCGATAAAATCGACTATGACTATGCCGCCCATGTCTCTTAGCCTGAGCTGACGGGCTATTTCTTCAGCTGCGAAGCAGTTGATGTCGTATGTATTCTGCTCCTGTTCCTTGTTCTTGGAGCGCGTTCCGCTGTTCACATCTATGACATGCAATGCTTCGGTGTGTTCAATCACAAGATATGCACCCTGCTTTATCGGCACCACCTTTCCGAAAGAACTCTTGATCTGCCTTGTAAGATCGAAATGATCGAAAATAGGCTGACTGTCCTTGTAAAATTTGACGATTTTTTCCTGTTCGGGCGAAATCAGCGAAATATATTTTTTCGCCTCTTCATATACGGACTCGTTGTTTATGTAAATGTTCGAAAACGAGTCGTTGAGAAGATCCCGAAGGATAGTGGTGGTCTTGCTGTATTCGGTAAACAGCAGCTGGATGGACTTGGACTGAGCGATCTTCTTCCACGAACTCTCCCATTTTTCTATGAGCGACATCAGTTCCGCATCGAGCACTGCCGCATTCTTGCCTTCGGCAGCAGTACGGATGATCGCCCCGTAGTTTTTAGGAAGAATGTTCCTGACAAGGGTCTCCAATCTGCGCTTTTCCTCCTTGGACGCGATTTTCTGGGAAACGCTCACCTTCTCCGCGAAAGGAAGAAGGACTATGTTCCGTCCTGCCAATGAAATTTCAGCAGTCAGTCGTGATCCTTTGGTGGAAATCGGCTCCTTGACTATCTGCACTATCATCATCTGACCTGGAGTGAGGACGTTTTCTATGCGGCCCTCTTTCTGGAGGATAGGGCCAATCTTTATCTTCGAAAACAGATTCTTGTGATCGGTGTTAGGATTGATCTTCCTCACGAATTCATCGAAAGAACTGAAATACAGTCCGAGGTCGAGATAATGGACGAAAGCCTCTTTTTCATCGCCGATGTCCACAAAGGCGGCATTCAGGGCCGGCAGCAGTTTCTTCACTTTCCCGAGATATACATCCCCGACGGAATAACTGCGGCCCTGGCTCGACTCTTTGTTGAGTTCGATCAGCTTGTGGTTTTCCAGCAGAGCTATCGAGATTTCGGTTGAATTGACATCAACAACAAGATCTTTTACAGACTCCATTAATTTTTCATTGACGTGGTAGCAATCCGACGGTTTTCCGGAAACCGGACGCCATCGGAATCGACATTATTAAAAAACAAAGGGGTGCCATCCCGACACCGCCTTATGTTCGGCAAAGGGTCCCGGAAACAAAATCCGGGCACCCTCACGAGAAATTACTTTCTCTTCTTATGCCTGTTCTTGCGTAAGCGTTTTTTGCGCTTGTGCGTAGACATCTTATGTCTCTTTCTCTTTTTTCCGCTTGGCATAATCTTAAAAATTTAAACAATTATTTCTTAACGATATTCATGAACACTTTTGCCGGTTTGAAAGCCGGGATGTCGTGCGCTGGAATAGTCAAAGTAGTTTTCTGCTTGATATTTCTTGCAGCCTTCTCAGCCCTGTGCTTGATGATAAAGCTGCCGAATCCTCTGAGGTAGACCGGATTTCCCTTTGCCAAAGAATCTTTGACACTTTCCATAAACGCCTCTACAACAGTCTGAACTGTGATTTTCTCAATGCCGGTCGCTTTAGCGACTTCATTTACAATCTCTGCCTTTGTCATTGCTCTAACTTTATTAAAAATAAAAAATAAACGCTTTTCCGCTAATTCGTGCAAAAGTATAGTTATTTTTTCAATAATCAAAATCCGATTTGATTTTTCAGTGATTTTCCGTTTTTCGTCCGAATCCTCCTGAAATTTTCCCTGCAAGCCCGGATTCCATTTTCCTGTGATCTCTTAAATCGTCACGAAAGAATATACCGGCATTATCTGAACAGCCCCGGAATCGCCTTTACAGCGATCGGGGCTGCTCATTAAAGCGGTCACCGGCTTTCGATGTCAAGACTTGCAGAAGCCAATCCGGCGGCATGAGCTTCCACTTCGATGCTGCCGGGCACTTCTGACGATGAGACGATGACTGTCAGCTTTCCGTTGAAAAGATGCATTTGCGGGATATGGAACGGGTCGAGGCTGGTCGGGTCGCCGTTGGCGGCAGCCTTGAATGTGCCTGCGCCGGTAACATTGAACGTCACGAGACGTTCATCCAAAGGACAGAAATTCCCGTCCTTGTCCACAACGGATACCGTGATATAACACAAATCCTTTCCGTCGGCCGCCAATACGTCACGGGAAGCGTCCAGCACCAAACGGCAAGGCTCTCCGGCAGTACGTACTGTCTTTTCCTGAACAGGCTTCCCGTCCGCGTCATAGGCAACGACCCGAATCTCCCCCGGCTCATACACGGCGTCAGGCCACATAAGCCGGAATCTCGACTCCACAGGGGCGTTCACATCTCCGAGAGAGCCCGACCAGGCAGTATAAAACGACCTGAAAACACTGTCCACCGGCAATGCGTACCCTTCCCGGGACTTCTTCTGTCTGCCGAAACTCTTGCCGTTGATGAACAACTCGGCTTCAGGCCAGCTCGTATAGACGAAAACCGGGACATTTTCGCCCTCATGACCTGTCCAGTTCCAGTGCGGAAGCACGTGAAGGGTCGGCTCGTCCTCCTGCCATACGCTGCGATACAGATAATACCTGTCTTTCGGAATCGACGCCAGGTCTATGATACCGAACATGGAACTGTGGTTCGGCCATGAATCCGTGTCATAAGGACTCGGCTCGCCGAGATAGTCGAAACCGGTCCATACGAACTGCCCGAGCAGCCAGTCGCAATCCTCCGCCAAGGCGAGGTCCACATCAGGAATGTTCGACCAGCCGCAAGACTCCACGTCGTACGCGGAACACTGATGGTCATCATAGCGCGCACCGTACCTTTTCATCACCGGCAGCTTGTACTCACCGCGCGAACTCACCGTAGAGGCAGTCTCTGAGCCGAGCACGAAACCCTTGGACAGGGAATCGAACACCTCTTTGTATCTGAACGTCCTGTAATTGATGCCCGGGATGTCTATCATGTCCGCAAAACCGTTGCTCAGGATACAGTCCACCTGGTCCATTCCGCAGGTCACAGGACGGGTCGGATCCTCCCGATGGCAGATATCCTGCAGGAAAGAAGCCACCTCGTACCCCGAAGGCGAACACTGGGTAGGCACCTCGTTTCCTATGCTCCACATCACTACGGAAGGACTGTTCCTGAAATTGTGAAGCATGTTCACCATGTCCCTTTCCGCCCATTCGTCGAAAAAGCGGTGGTAGCCGTTTTTGCATTTCGCTATGTCCCATTCGTCGAAAGGCTCCACCATCATCATGAAACCCATCTCGTCGCACAAACGGACAAGCTCGGGAGCAGGCATGTTGTGAGTAGTCCTGACGGCGTTGCATCCCATGTCTTTCAAGAGTTCCAGCTGATGGCGCAGGGCGGAAACATTGACGGCTGCACCGAGCGGGCCGAGATCATGATGGTTGCACACCCCCTTGAATTCCGTCCTCTCGCCGTTCAGGAAAAAGCCCTTGTACGGAATATATTCGATGGAGCGGATGCCGAAAACCGTTTCGTACTCATCGAGCATGGTCCCGTCGGCAGCGAACAGCTTCGAAACAGCCTTGTAGAGAGCAGGATTCTGCACGGACCACAGAGAAGGCTCGCGCACTTGCAGACTTTGCTTCACCACACCGGACTTCCCGTCGAAATCCACATCCGAAACTCCTGAAGACACGACACTGCCTTTGCCGTCGGTTATTTCCGTTTTCAGGACGAGACTTCCGGCCTTGTCTCCCGGACCGGCGATCTTAGTCTCAATATCCACCAAAGCCATACTGCTACCGACCTGAGAAGTAATGACATGAGTACCCCAGACAGGGATATGCACAGGGTCGGTAATAATAAGATGGACATGACGGTACAAGCCTGCGCCAGGATACCATCGGGAAGAATACGGTTTGTTTTCAAGCCTGACGGCCAATGTGTTCGTGCTGCCGTCTCCGGCAATCGCAGAAGTGATGTCGCACCAGAATGAATTATAGCCATACGGCCAATAGCAGACCTCTTTCCCGTTCACATACACTCTTGCCTCGCTCATGGCCCCGTCGAAAAGGAGCACGGCCGTTTTGCCCTCAGGGACATCGAACGTACGCCTGTACCAGCCGGTGCCTATGTATGGAAGCCCTCCCGTACGGCCGGTTTTCAGAGAAACCTCCTTCTCGAGATTCTGTGTCACGGCCACTTCCTGAAGGTCGATCTCCCTGTCGAAAGGTCCTGTAATAGCCCAGTCATGCGGGACAGTGACATTTTCCCACTCCGAATCATCGAAATCCGGGAATGCAGCCTGAGGGAAATCTCCCTTGGAAAATTTCCAGCCTTTCTCAAGAGAAATTTCAGTACGCTGCGCAAAAACGGTTGTGCTGCCGAACAGCAGCACAACCGCACAAAGGATAGATATTCGTTTAACGTCGTTCCGACGACAGATTCTACCAGACATAATTGTTTATCTTAAACTCCCAGTCGATGCGAAGACTGACGTTTCCGTCAATCGGACACCAACGTAATTTTATATTTTTTGTCTTTCACCATTATATAATAGTCCCCCGGCTCCACGAAACGCTCTCCGTCATGATTCACGAAAGAAAGGTCGCGCATCGGATTGATTTCGAAGGTAAAGACAGCTTTATCTCCCGCAGCAATCATCCGCTTTTCGAAATGCCTCAGCTCCTTGACAGGGCGGGTGATGGAACAGGACGGGTCGGAAACATACCACTGGACGGTTTCCTTTCCGTCTCTCTCTCCCGCATTCCGAACGGTAATGCTCGCCGTGATCTTGTCACCTGCGCGGAATGTATCGGCAGAAAGCTGCAATTCTCCGTATTCGAAATCAGTATAGCTGAGACCGTAGCCGAACTCGTACATCGGAGTGCTCGGAATATCCTGATAACGGCCCTGCATGCCGGTACGTCCGCTCGCACGG
>CALUSD010000212.1 GCA_944323295.1 uncultured Bacteroidales bacterium
TCTGCATCTTGCTCGCAATGGCCCCTCCTCCGTGAATCAGGACCTTGGGCCCCTCCACCGCAGCGAAATCAGCCGCGAACTTTTCCAACTTCTCCGGATTGTCTACGACATTCCCTCCTATTTTGAAGACTTTTATTTTCATGTTAACAGAATTTTCAGATGTTTTCTTATTTTCGGAAAGCCAACCAATCTAAAGCATATTGCTGAATTTTTTCGTACCATTGTTTTTCATCTGTACTTGTATGTGCAATCTGTTCCGAGTAGTCGAAAAAAGCCTTTACCTGTTCCGGCCTTGGAGTGTATGATGCTTTTCGGCTGTCCTCAAGCATTTTTCTGAATATGTGTAAAGGTAATGGTATTATTGCAGATTTTCCTCCGTAATAGGAAATATTCATATTGTGTAGAGCATAAAAATGCGCTATGCAGGCTTCATTTATGGATGGTGCAACAAACAGACAGTAGCATGGTTTTTCGCTTGCTTTTTTGATTTTTCCCAAATGCCGGCTTACTGGTTCGCTTTCCATTTCATATTGTTTCTGACCTGTAGATAAAGTCGTTTCGACTATCACAATGAAATTTCCATAGTCGCATATAATATCGGCCATATTACCCTGCGCCGTAGAAACAGGATGACCGAAATCATCGAAATTAAGATTTGCCTTTACTTCTCCGCCGTCAAGCATTGTCATTGCTCTCCATATATTCCATTCCATTAGTAGCGGAGCATCATATAATTTGTTGTCGATTATTTGTGTAAATATGGTTTGTATATCATCATATAGTCTGTAGCTTTTTATTTCTGCCTTTTGTTTTTGTATGGTTTCGAATTTGCGTTCTTCCGATTTTTCGGCAAACAGATCTTTGAGAGTGTGAATGTCTGCATTTTCATCAAAAGAAATCTCCGGAAATTCCGAATGAAGTTTTGCTATTAGATTTGATTTATTATCTGTAAGTAGCTTTGGTATGTCAACATTCCCGAGATAGGTAACATATCCGTTCTCATCATTTACAAAGCAAGGCTCACGATCGACAGTCTGCAATATATAGTCGACATCTTCGATCTTTTCAGGTACAATGCTTAGGGATTTCCCTGTATGAGAGACATTTACTAAACCGGTAGCTCTAAGGTAGCGGAAGCAGGCATCCGCATAATCTCTCGTATTGCTTGATTGGGTATCAAGAAATTTTCTAAGAGATGAATCGCGGCTTTCGCGTGTGTGTGTTTCTCCGGTTCTTATTCTATCATTATAAGCAGACATCAATTCTGCTTTAAGATATTCGTTTTTGAATGTTCTGTAATTGTTTCGATTTTGAACTTTTGCTATGCGAAATTTTTCAATTTTGCGGACGATGAGGTCAAACTTATGCCAGTCGGTAAGTTGCATTCCGAAGATTTGCAGTTCATCGAATTTCAGCGTTCCCATATTACGTACCAAACGTAACAGTTCGAGATATGGTTTTACGCAGAAAGTAGTTGCCTTGGCGCTCGGCTTGTGGTATGGGGATGGAATCTGAAATTTCAAAAGTTGGCGAAGAAACACTTCATCTTTTCTTTTGGATGTCAATAGAGCCTCTCCTGCTGGGGTAAGTGTGATTTCCGGCGACAGTTTTACGAATCCGAGAGATTTAGGTGCACGATTTATCCGATCCCTGGCACTGAATGTCGGATCATTTTCTCCTTTCCCGTTGAAAAATTGTTCTTCGCGAAGTATATTCATAAATGCTCTCTGCGTTTCAGCATTCCATTTTTTGCCGCTGAAGTGCCGAGTGAGTAAATCTATTTCCGGAATCATTTTTTCCGGTGTACGAGGAGATGTGGTAATGAACAATAATTTACTGTCAATCTTTCCCATAAGGTTGGTCCGCTTCAAATAGTCTTGGTTGTGCAGTTTCTGCTTCCCAGTATTTCAAAGTATTTATACCGGCTGTGTCCCAGTTTTTTCTGTAATTAGCGATAACAATATGGGTAGAAGCCGACTTAAATCTGTTCCGTATATTCACAGCATAGTTTTTTTTGTATTCGTCAATAATATACCCTTTATACAGTTCTTCTGTCAATCGTGTTCGTCCGATGATCATTAGAGCCATGCATGGCAGATTTGCAAAATCTTCTGCAAGTTTTCTGTGATTGGCTTCATTAAACCCGTCTTTGTATTCTTCATTTCCATAATCAGAGAATACACAGTCATAAGGAGGATCAAGAAATATGAAGTCATCATGTTTGCACATATTGAAAATTTCGCTGTAGTCAGTATTGAATATTTCAGCCCGTTGAAGAAGATAGCTGTGATATTTTGTGACATTGCTGGTGTTCAGGTGTGCATAGCGACCGAATGGAACATTGAATTCACCTTTCGAGTTGTATCGTATCATTCCTGAATATGATGTCTTATTGATATAAAAATATAGCAACGCATCGGAATATTTTTTAGGCGAAACATTGTTGTACATATCGCGCAGTTTATAGTACAATGTTTCATTCTTATCCTCGACTATTGTGTCCGGATTCATTTTTTTTAGCATCTCGAAATCTTTTCTGTAGCGCGTATATGTACATTCTATTTCATCCAGTTCTTGTCGCAATAGATCAAAATTATCCCGTACACCTCTGTAAAACCCCATTAATTTGCCGTTTATATCGTTGATTATGGCTCTTTGGGGCTCAAGGTAGAAAAAAAGAGCTCCGCCGCCGAAAAATGGTTCAACATAACGGCCAGAAAATCTGGGGATATGCCATATTATATTAGGTATTTCTTTCGACTTTCCTCCTCTGTATTTGATCATTGGCTTCATTTGTCCGTAAATATTTTATGCAGGTTTGCAATAACGGGTGGGATGCAAGGCGCGGGCGGGTGACGGCGACAGGAGTTTACTGTTGTAAATGACTGAGCCGGCATCCCG
>CALUSD010000213.1 GCA_944323295.1 uncultured Bacteroidales bacterium
GTGACCGATGAATATCCGATGCTTCGCAAGGGAGCCATAGAGGCTTCTGAGGGTCACAAGGTCTGCATTCCGTTCAACATGCGTGACGGCATTGCGATTTGCAGAGGAAAAGGTAATGAACAGTGGCTTGACAGCGCACCACATGGAGCAGGGAGGAAAGTATCCAGAAATCAGGCAAGGAAACTGATCCCGCTTTCGGAATACGAAGCCTCGATGAACGGGATATTCTCGACTTCAGTCTGCACTGAAACTCTTGATGAATCCCCGCAGGCCTATAAGTCATCTGAGGAGATTCTTTCCCTGATAACTCCTACGGTAGATGTCATATCATTCGTCAAACCGAAATTCAATATCAAAGACACCGGGAAATGAAAAAATACATACAGATAACAGCCGGCCGCGGCCCGGTCGAATGCGCCAGGGCAGTTACGCTCGTTGCCCGAGAGATGACAAGGCACATTCCCGGCCTTACTGTATTTGACACAGAGCCTCACAAATCCGAGCCGGACTGTTACATGTCGATAACCTTCTTGTCCAGCTCGGAAATACCGGCATCAGTCGTCTCTGAATGGGAGGGTACGGTGCTGTGGCAATCCACTGCCAATCCATACCGTCCCGGACACAGACGCAAAAACTGGTTCGTCGGCGTACATTTCATAGATGAGATGGAATTGCCGGAAATCGACGAGAAAGACATTGTTTACTCCTCCTGCCGCTCAGGCGGTAAAGGCGGGCAGAATGTCAACAAGGTGGAAACATCGGTAAGGGCAACCCACATCCCGACCGGAGTTTCCGTACGATGCAGTGACGAACGCTCCCAGTTCCGGAACAAACAGGCTGCAAGACAACGCCTATTGCTGAAACTCATGAATATCAATGCAGAATCCGAGGCCGAATCCCAAAAGAACAACTGGACAAAACATGATTCGCTCGTCAGGGGAAATCCTGTCAAAAAATTCTCCGGACAACTATGAGAGTGAAAAATTTTTCAAACAGATTCTATAACTTTGAAAAATTTTTCAAATGCGGACTATAGATGGTAGCTGAACTCTTGAACAAATACATCTGGCTCGTGCAGAAATTCATTACTGCCGGAGACGCAGGACTGAGCCTCGATGAAATTCTGAACGCGTGGACAAGGAAATTCGGGACGGAATATTCCAGACGCTCGTTCAACAATCACAGGGAAGCCGTAGCAAACGTTTTCGGGATAGAGATAGAATGCAACCGAAGCACTCGACGGTATTTTGTCCGGAACAGTGCAGACATCGCCGACAGAGACACGGGCATAGCCTGGCTTATAGACACATTTACGGTCAACAACCTGCTTTCGCTCTCGAAAGAGCGTCTTTCTGGCAGGATTTCGGTAGAAGACATTCCGTCAGGGAAAAAATATCTTACTTCGCTGATGAATGCGATGCAGGAAAACCATGCGGTAGAGATAACTTACCGCAAATACGGGGCTTCCGAGCCTGAAACCAGAAGAGTGCATCCTTACGGCATCAAGGAATCCGCCCACAGATGGTATCTCGTGGGGTGGTCGGAAAAACACGGACAATGCAGGGTTTTCGCCTTGGACAGGATAGAAACCCTGAAAATCATGCCGGAAAACTTCACCATGCCCGGCGATTTCGATATCGACGCACTTTTCGCCACCTCGTTCGGCACCTACCTTTCAGACTTGCCCGGACGAAAAATAGTGTTCAGGGCATTCGGCACGGAAGCATTCTATATCAAGGATTTACCCCTGCACAGATCACAAACGGTCATAAAAGAAGATGAAAAATCCACAACTTTTTCGATATTTGCATCTCCGAACAAGAGTCTTTATTTGGAACTGCTCGGCCACGGGCCCAATATAGAGGTCATCGAGCCGGAAGACGTGAGGGCGGAAATGAAGGCTCTGATATCGGAGATGGAAAAACTGTACATTTGATGCAACAACGAAAATAATATGAAAATGTCCGAAAAAAGCAGAAACCGCCTCAGAAGTTTCCTGCAGGCATTGGCATGGATTGCTGGTATAGTATGCATCGTCTATGCCGTTTCATTTTTGGTAAAAAGAAGCAATGACATCATGAAGAAAAATACTGAAGTAGGTTACATAGCCAAACCTTCGGTCGAGATAGACAACGGGAAGATGACACCGGAAGTCCTGTTGTCGTTCGGCCGGCTCTCGGATCCGCAGCTTTCACCGGACGGACGCCACATACTGTACAGCGTATCATACACATCCATCGAAGACAACAAGTCGTGCGCCAACATATACATCTGCAACTCCGACGGAAGCGACAGACAGCAGCTCACGGCTTCGGCGGAAAGCATCAGCAACGCGAGGTGGTGCTGCAGAGGCAGGAAACTGATTTATCTGAAAGGAGGGCAAATCAGAATCGCCGACATCAGGATGAAGAAAAAAGGCTGGTCCCTCGGAAACGACCGGCAGATTTCCGACATACCTGCCGGGGTGAATGAATTCAAGCTGTCTCCTGACGAGACAATGCTGATGTACACAAGCACCGTAAAAAGCCATGTAAAGAAGCCGTCGGACCTGTACGCAGATCTCGACAAGGCGGATGCGATAGCGACTGACGACCTCATGTACAGGCATTGGGACCATTGGGTCATGGATATCCCGCATACCTTCATCGCGTCCGTGAATCTGAAAGCGGTCAAGGCCAAAGGCATCAGACCTGAAAACTCGAAAGACATCCTCGAAAGCGAACAAGAGCTGTACGAACTGCCGATGGAGCCGTTCAGCGGCATCGAACAGCTGAGCTGGAGCCCCGACAGCAAGACCATCGCCTACTCATGCAAGAAACTGTCCGGAAAAAAATACGCATTCTCCACAAATTCGGAAATTTATCTCTATGACGTAGCAACCGGGACATGCACACAGGTCGTCCATGGAGGAGGCTACGACACCTGTCCCGTATGGTCACCGGACGGAAGCAAACTGTGCTGGATAAGCATGGAGCGGGACGGATATGAAGCCGACAAGCAAAGGCTTATGGTCGCGGATGCCGGCTTCAGGACGGCTTCGGACGGGACAAGGCTGCCGATGCTCGGCAATGTGCGCGACCTGACCGAAAAATTCAAGTACAACGCCTCCGCTCCTGTATGGTCGGACGATTCGGAGAAAATCTATTTCAATGCATTGGCCGAAGGCCTCCAGGGCATCTTTGCCGCCGACATTGCCGGGAACGGCACCATATCCAGAATCACCGGCGACAGCCTCTGGTACGATTTCGACTCGCCGTTCGGCATGTCCGTCTCGGACGACAGGACCACTCTGCTCACAAGCTACTGCAGTATGGATTTTCCTGCGGAACTTGCAGCCGTGGACGTGTTCCCGGACAGCGTATCGGTGAGACAGCTGACAGGGGAAAACACGGATATTCTCGACAGACTGGCCAAAACGACCACGGAAGCCCGCCAAATCAAGACCGTAGACGGGAAAGACATGCTGACCTGGGTCATATATCCGCCTGAATTCGATGAAAACAAAGTATACCCATCCATACTGATATGCCTCGGAGGGCCTCAGGGGACACTGAGCCAGGGATGGTCATACAGATGGAACTACAGGCTGATGGCGGCGCAAGGCTATATCGTGGTCTTGCCGAACAGAAGGGGGACTACCGCTTTCGGACAGGAATGGACGGAGCAGATTTCAGGAGACTACTGCGGTCTGAATATCCAGGATTACATTTCTGCGGCAAAAGCTCTCAAATCCGAAAAATACACAGGTAAGATGGCGGCATGCGGAGCAAGCTACGGAGGGTATTCCGTGTATTATCTGTGCGGCGTTCACGGGGACGTGTTCGATGCGTTCGTAGCCCATGCCGGAATTTTCAACGAAGAGCACATGTACCTGACTACCGAAGAGATGTGGTTCCCGAACTGGGACAACGGAGGGCTGCATACGGCGGAGATAGCTCCGGAAGTCGGAACTGCGGATGCCCCGACGGGGCCGGCCGGCGACGGAGAGACGTTCGGCGGCATCAGGCAGGGCGGGTCGCCGTGGAGTACGAATCCTGCAGCTGTCAGACATTATGCCAACTCGCCTCACAAATTCGTGACGAACTGGCATACTCCGCTCCTCGTCACTCATGGAGGCATGGATTTCAGGGTGCCGGTCGATGAAGGCATGGCGGCATACAATGCCGCCCAGATGATGGGCGTGCCGTCGAGACTGATAGTATTCCCGGACGAAAACCATTGGATACTGAAACCTCAGAATGCTCTTTTCTGGCACAGGGAATATTTCTCATGGTTGGATAAATGGTGCAAATAATCGTCGTCTATGAAACTTGACTATGATTTCGTGATAGTTGGAAGCGGACTTGCAGGACTTTATTCCGCCCTGTGCGCTTCAAGATACGGGAAGGTCGGATTGGTGACCAAGATGGATATCACCGACAGCAATTCATACAATGCTCAGGGCGGCATTGCGGCAGTATCCGGACAGGATGATGCTCCGAAATGCCATTTCGATGATACCATAATAGCAGGAAGGGGCCTGTGCGACTATCCGGCAGTCGATATATTGGTAAACGAAGGTCCGGCTCTTATCCATGATCTGATAGAAAAGGGGATGCACTTCGATGTGACGGAGAGCGGGAAGCTCGCGCTCGGTCTTGAAGGCGGTCACCATCGCAGAAGAATCCTGCATGCCGGAGGAGACGCTACCGGGCGCCTCGTCACGAGTTTCGTCTTGGACCTTGTAAAAAAGGAGAAAAACATAGAAATCATTCCTCACTGCTCGCTCACAGGGCTTTTGGTCTCGGACAATATCTGCGACGGAGTACGGTGCTGGAATTTCAGCACGTCTTCCGAATATCTGATATACGGGAACAATATCATATTGGCCTGCGGCGGCGCGGGAGCGATCTATCCGCGGACTACCAACCCGAAAACCACGACAGGAGACGGCATTGCCTTAGCATACAAGGCCGGATGCAAGGTAGAAGACATGGAATTCATCCAGTTTCATCCGACTGCCATCGCCAAGGACGGGGCCGACAGTTTCTTGGTCAGCGAAGCCGTCAGGGGCGAGGGAGCATGGCTCCTGAATATGAAAGGAGAACGGTTCATGCTCGGAGTTCATGAGCTTGCGGAGCTGGCTCCGAGGGATGTAGTAGCCCGGAACATAGACGCCCAAATAAGAAAAGAGGGAAAAGGATACGTATATCTTTCCTTGAAACATCTCGACCCGGAGATGATAAAATCGAGATTTCCCACCATCCATGCGAAATGCTGCGAATACGGCATCGACATGTGCGACAGAATCCCGGTAGCGCCGGCAGCGCATTATACCGTAGGAGGAGTCTGCTGCGATGAGAACGGAGAAAGCAATATCGCCCATCTGTATGTCTGCGGAGAAATGGCGTCCACGGGAATTATGGGGGCGAACAGATTGGCCTCCAACTCACTGATTGAATGCATGGTATTTGCCCAGAGGGCCGTAAAGAATTCGGTTTCCAGGGCTGAAGGAAAGACGAGACGCCGCGATTATGCTGAAATGTTCCATTTCAATACGGAAAATGAAAATCTGTATCGCGCTGTCAGGGAAAAGGTGGCGGAAACTGTTTCGGAATATGCAGGAATAGTCAGGACGGAAGCCGGATTGGAAAAGGGGCTGGCAGAATTGGAAGCGTTGAATGAAATCATCGGGAATTATCCGACATTCGACCGGAACGAGGTGTTCAGCATCATGAGCGACAATCTGATTGTGACCGCAGGACTGATTATGCGGGGAGCTTTGTTCAGACAGGAAAGCCGCGGATGTCATTTCAGGGCTGATTTTCCTTGCGACAAGGATGAGTTCAGGGTGCACACGGTGCAACAGGCCGGGCACGGTATCGTCAAGGCTCCGGTCGTTTTGCAGCGGACTTCATGAGATTGCCTTCGGGCAACGGAGACTCGCTTCGCGAGGTCCTTGGCAAACTTCATGAGATTGCCTTCGGGCAACGGAGGCTCGCTTCGCGAGGTCCTTGGCGGACTTCATGAGATTGCCTTCGGGCAACAGAGGCTCGCTTCGCGAGGTCCTTGGCGGACGGCAATGTTGCCCTCAGGCAATCCCATGAATACGTATCATGGTCCAATAAATCGAACCAACAGGTCGGAACAATAAGGAACAAACTAAATATATCGGATAAAATGGCAAATGAAGAACTGATCGAGGCATTGATCGACCTCGCGATTGAAGAAGACATTGCATCGGGTGACATAAGCACCGATGCAATAATTCCTGTGGAATCTAAGGCTGCAGCCTTGATGACAGCGAAAGCGGACGGCGTAATATCCGGTCTCGAAGTCATCAGGAAGGTATATGAGCGTTTCGAAGACGACTTCGAATGGACACCTTTCGTCAATGACGGAGACAAGGTGAAAAAAGGCGACAAGATTTTGGAAATCAAGGCAGAATACCGCACACTGCTGTATGGAGAACGGCTTTCGCTCAATATTCTGCAGCGGATGTCCGGAATAGCCACCGCCACCGCACGGTACGTGAAAGAACTGGAAGGATTCGACACCGTCATCCTCGACACCCGCAAGACGGCTCCGGGCATGAGGGTCCTGGACAAGATGGCAGTCAAGGACGGCGGAGGGCACAACCACAGGATGGGGCTCTACGACATGGTGATGCTGAAAGACAATCATATAAAAATTGCCGGAGGCATCCCGAACGCAGTGGCGGCGGTCAGGAAAAATCTTCCGCTGAGCGTCAAGCTCGAAGTCGAAACGACAAATCTCGACGAAGTCAGGCAGGCCGTAGAAGCCGGAGCGGATATCATAATGTTGGACAACATGGACACTGTCGCCATGGCCGAGGCCGTGAAAATAATCGGAGGAAAGGCTAAGACCGAGGCTTCCGGCAACATGAGCATCCCGAGACTCAAGGAAGTGGCGGCAACCGGTGTCGACTACATCAGCGTAGGAGCTCTGACCCATTCGGTGACGGCTCTCGACATAAGCATGAACATAGAAATGGAATAACTGTCCGACATGAAAGATATCCACGAGCGCATACAAGCTCTTAAAAAGGAGAAAAATGCCATAATACTGGCGCATTACTACGCGCCGCCGGAAGTTCAGGATGTCGCGGACTTTCTCGGAGATTCCCTCGGACTGTCCAAACTTGCGGCCGGCACAGACGCAGATATCATAGTGTTCGGAGGAGTCCATTTCATGGCCGAAACAGCCGCCATTATTGCCCCAGGCAAAAAAGTCTTTGCCCCGGCACCCGATGCAGGCTGCTCTTTGGCCGACAGCGTCGATGCCGCTTCACTGAAAAAATGGAAAGAAGCGCACCATGACGGCATCGTCGTCAGCTACGTGAACACCACGGCTGCCGTAAAGGCCTGGACAGACTATTGCTGCACGTCCGCCAATGCCGTACGGGTCATAGAATCGCTGCCGGCAGACAAGGAAATCCTGTTCGGACCGGACAGGAATCTCGGCTCGTACATAATCAAGACCACAGGGAGGAAAATGAGCCTGTGGGAGGGTGTCTGCACCGTCCACGATGTGATTTCTCCTGAAATGATACGGACGGCGGCACGCAAATATCCGGATGCGGACATACTCGTCCACCCCGAGGCGCAGTGTTCTTCCGATCCGGAGATTCTGAGTATGGAAAACGTTTTCTTCTACTCTACCGCCGGCATGCTTGCCCATGCTGCAAAGTCCGGGAAAAAGACTTTCGTCATCGCGACCGAGGCGGACACTGTCCATCAGCTCGAAAAAAGCCACCCGGAGAAGCGTTTTATTCCGCTGTCTCCTGCCGTTCTGTGCCGCGAAATGAAAAAAGTGACGCTCGAAAAAATTCTCGACTGTCTTCAGAACGGGAGCGGCGAAGTGGTACTGGAAGAATCGCTCAGACAGAGAGCCATGCTGCCGATCAGAAGAATGTTGGACATCTGACCTGCGCTTTAGGGAAATCCGACCGGGCGACTTCGTGTTGCACTTGCCCGTTGACTCGGCCTGACTCTGCCCGGGACGACAAATAAAAGAATTTTTGTGAAATTTTTAAAACAGTTTCTTATATTTGCAGTCCTTTCCGCCTCCGTAGTTTAATGGATAGAATTTCAGATTCCGGTTCTGACGGTTGGGGTTCGATTCCCCACGGGGGTACAAAGTCATACAAATCATATTATTATGAAGAAAGCATATGTTTTTCCGGGACAGGGTTCCCAGTTCCCGGGGATGGCAAAAGACCTTTACGAGTCAAATGCCGGTGCGAAGGAAATGCTGGAAAAGGCAAATGAAATCCTCGGATTCAGGATTACCGATATCATGTTCGACGGCACTCCGGAAGATCTGAAAGCCACAAAGGTGACACAGCCTGCCGTATTCCTTCACTCGACGGTTCTGGCGAAATGCTATGACGGCTTCCACCCGGATATGGTCGCAGGACACTCCCTCGGCGAATTCTCCGCATTGGCGGCTGCCGGGGCAATGGATTTCGAAGATGCTCTCAAACTCGTATCCATCAGAGCCAAGGCCATGCAGAAAGCATGCGAAATCAAGCCGTCCACCATGGCAGCCATCATTGCCCTTCCTACTGAAAAAGTCGAGGAAATCTGCGCCTCATGCAGCGGAGTCGTCGTACCTGCCAACTACAACTGCGACGGGCAGATAGTCATATCCGGAGAAATAGATGCTATAAACGAGGCTTGCGAGAAAATGAAAGCCGCAGGTGCGAAACGCGCCCTTATACTTCAGGTAAGCGGAGCGTTCCACTCCCCTCTCATGGAGCCTGCACGCGAAGAATTGGCCAAAGCCATAGAAACCACGGTTTTCAAGACTCCGGTATGTCCTGTATACCAGAATGTCACGGCTCAGGCGTCAGTAGATCCGGAAACCATCAAGAAAAATCTGCTGGCCCAGCTGACTTCGCCGGTAAAATGGACCCAGACGGTAAAGAACATGATAGCCGACGGAGCGGGATATTTTATGGAAATAGGCCCGGGCACCGTACTCCAGGGACTTGTAAAGAAAATCGCCGGAGACAGCGTCACCATCGAAGGCATCAGCTGCCTGAAATAATTCACAGCGACATTCAATTTACGACAATTATTGCGCCGACAGCCGGCGCAATTTTTTTATGAAATAAAAGCCCCGTTTTCAAAAAATTGTTAAATTTGCATTTAATATGTCGTCGTTAACGGGCACGGAGTTGCAAGTTATTGATTTCCAATCACCGGACTTCGGCCGCAAATGCGGCGGCACAGCATGATTGAAAACTGACGATAACCGATTTATTTTTAAATCTATCATAAACTTTAAACGATTATGGCAAACGAAAAAAAATTCATCACTTGTGACGGTAACTATGCTGCCGCGCACATCGCCTATCTTTTCAGCGAGAACGCGGCCATCTACCCGATCACCCCGTCATCTACCATGGCTGAATATGTGGATGAATGGGCTTCCCAGGGGAAGAAAAACCTTTTCGGAGAGGTAGTGAAAGTTACCGAAATGCAAAGTGAAGGAGGAGCAGCAGGGGCTGTCCACGGATCTCTGCAGGCAGGTGCGCTCACCTCCACATTTACGGCATCGCAGGGTCTGCTCCTTATGATACCGAACATGTACAAAATCGCCGGTGAGCTGCTTCCATGCGTATTCCATGTGTCTGCAAGAACTCTTGCTTCGCATGCACTTTCCATCTTCGGCGACCATCAGGACGTGATGGCCTGCAGGCAAACGGGATTTGCGATGTTAGCATCCGCATCCGTTCAGGAAGCCCTCGACCTCGCAGCCGTGGCACATCTTTCCACCATCAAGTCGAGCATACCTTTCGTGCACTTCTTCGACGGTTTCCGTACTTCTCATGAAATACAGAAAATCGAACTCATCGACGAGGCCGTACTGAAAGACATGATAAGCACGAAATCCCTTGCCAAATTCAGGGAAAAAGCCATGAATCCGGACAGCCCTGTTACAAGGGGTACCGCCATGAATCCGGACGTATTCTTCCAGGTAAGGGAAGCTTGCAACCAGTATTATGATGCTGTTCCTGATATCGTTGCCAGATATATGGGAGAAATCAGCGAAGCTACCGGAAGGGACTATCGTCCGTTCGACTATTACGGTGCTCCAGATGCGGAAAACATCATCATCGCCATGGGCTCCGTGACAGAGACCATCAAAGAGACCATCGATCATCTTGCTGCAGAAGGCAAAAAATACGGTCTGGTCATCGTTCGTCTGTACAGACCGTTCTCGGCAAAATATTTCATGAAAGTCCTTCCAGAGACAGTGAAGAAAATCGCGGTTCTCGACAGGACGAAAGAGCCTGGAGCTCTCGGAGAGCCTCTCTACCTCGACGTGAAGGCATTGTTCCAGGGTAAAGCCAATGCGCCTCTCATCATAGGCGGACGCTACGGACTGTCATCGAAAGACACGTCACCTGCCCAGATCATAGCCGTTTTCGATAACCTCGAGCTGGCAGAGCCGAAAGACGGATTCACCATCGGCATCGTGGATGACGTCACGTTCAAGTCTCTTCCTGTAAAAGAAGAAATCAGCATCATGAAACCGGGCACTACGGAATGCAAATTCTACGGTCTCGGCTCCGACGGTACGGTGGGCGCGAACAAGAATACCATAAAGATCATCGGCGACCACACCTCCAAATACTGCCAGGGATACTTCGACTACGACTCCAAGAAATCCGGCGGTTACACCTGCTCTCACCTCAGGTTCGGCGACCTCCCTATCAAGGCTCCGTATCTGGTATCGACACCTGATTTCGTAGCCTGCCACGTACCTTCATATCTGCACAAATACGATGTTCTGAAGGGTATCAAGCAGAACGGTACGCTCCTTCTGAACAGTCTTTGGGACGAAGAAGAGACACTCAAGAGAATTCCTGACCACGTAAAGGCCGTAATCGGAAAGAAAAACATCTCTCTCTACATCATCAACGCTACGAAAATAGCCGCTGAAATCGGGCTCGGCGGAAGGACGAACACCATCCTTCAGTCCGCATTCTTCAAAATCACAGGCATCATCCCTTACGAAGACGCCGTGACATACATGAAGAAAGCCATCGACAAGAGCTACGGCAAGAAAGGTGAAAACGTAGTCAAGATGAACTATGCGGCAGTGGACAGAGGCGGCGAATACACCAAAGTGGAAATTCCTGCCGACTGGAAAGACATCACTGCCAAGTTCGAAAATCCCAACAAGGACAGGCTCGCACCTGAATTCGTAAAACAGATTGCGGATATCGTGAATGCCCAGGCAGGCGACACTCTTCCTGTAAGTACGTTCAAGGATATGGCAGACGGCACTATTCCTGACGGCACGGCTGCATTCGAAAAGAGAGGCGTGGCTGTCAAGGTTCCGGAGTGGAAGGCAGAAAACTGTATCCAGTGCAACACCTGCGCATTCGTCTGCCCTCACGCAGCTATCCGTCCGTTCCTGATGACTGCCGAAGAAGCTGCCGCCGCTCCTGCAGGCATCAAGAAACAGCAGGGCAAGGCAGTATTCAAGGACTATGTATTCACCATGCAGGTATCCCCTGCCGACTGTACGGGATGCGGTAACTGCGCCGACGTATGTCCAGCCAAGGAAAAAGCCCTCGTCATGGTATCTGCAGAGTCCCAGGAGCACGAACAGGCGAACTTCGACTATCTGCATTCTCACATAGGATACAAGGATACTGTACAGA
>CALUSD010000214.1 GCA_944323295.1 uncultured Bacteroidales bacterium
AATCTTGTCCGCAAAGGCTGCCTGGGTGATGTTTTCGGCCGCTAAAAACTGTTCAAGTCGTTCGTTCATATTCCATATCGATTATTTACAAATGTAATAAGAATATTGATAACAAATGTAAATTACATTGAATTAACATTTGTCAACGGGTACAGAAATATCGTTATAACCAATTGAAGCAATACTGTAAATAACAGTTATATTTAATTGATAATATGTCGTATAATAGTAAATTTACTATTGTAATACATGGTTTTCGCCGAAATATTGCCATGTTTTACATTTTTCATTGAACTATTACTTTATTTAAATGTAGTTATTTCTCTGGGTTTAAACACATTGTCGACTTATTATTTTAGTATGTCAGCTAAATTTTATATTGTTGTGAATTTCTGAAAATTATTTACATTAATATAATTTTCAAGCCTTCTGAATTTACAATATCATTCTATCTGTTTTTATTTTGTAAATCACATTTGTAAATAGCAGGAGTTTTACCCGCAAGGGTTTCTCAAATTCACGAGAATTGCGTATTTTCGCACTCTCGATAATTGATATAGAAATACTCGAATCTCACAATGATACCTGAAATAAAAATTTCGGATTTCGATTACGTACTTCCGGATGACAGAATTGCAAAATATCCTCTTCCTCAGAGAGACATGTCCAAACTGCTGAGATATTCGGACGGAGAGCTCTCGGAGCATGCATTCAAGGACATTGCGGATTTTATTCCGGAAAACTCCATCATGGTATTCAACGATACGAAAGTCGTACCGGCAAGACTTCATTTCCAGCGCGAAACCGGTGCGCATATAGAAATTTTCTGCTTGGAGCCTGTCATGCCTGCCGAATACAATCTGATTTTTTCAGAGACTTCCGTATGCCGGTGGAAATGCATCGTCGGAAATGTGAAACGTTGGAAGTCCGATATTTTATCGCTTTACAACCCCGAAAACGACAAGGATGTCGAAAGGATGGGGCTAAAAGCCGCTCTCGTCGAACGAGACAACGAAACCTCAATAGTCGAATTCAGATGGGATGGCGGCATGGAATTCTCCAAAGTCCTGGAAATCTGCGGGACCGTGCCTATTCCTCCGTACCTGAACAGAGAATCAGAGACCATAGACACGGAACGCTATCAGACTCTGTACGCAAAATTCAGAGGGTCGGTGGCAGCGCCGACTGCGGGACTGCACTTTACCGAAACGGAACTCGATGCGATACGGAAAAAGGGTGTCGACATGGAGACTATCTGCCTCCATGTAGGAGCAGGGACTTTTCTGCCGGTGAAGTCCAATCTCATCTCCGGACACAGGATGCACAGGGAACCTTTCATTGTCAGGAAAGCATTCCTGACAGACCTGATTTCTTCCGACAGGAATGTCGTGGCCGTCGGTACCACATCCATAAGAACGTTGGAATCATTGTATTACGTCGGCGTCGGCTGCATCGAGAACGGGCACCCCGCAGATATCGGCCAGTGGGAGCCTTACGAAAGGGAATACAGCTACACGACGAAAGAGGCGTTGGAGGCTATCGTATCGTATCTCGATGCCAACGGATTGGATGAACTGAGCGTCGGAACGCGAATCATCATCGTCCCGGGTTTCAAATTCAGGATAGCAGACATGTTGGTGACCAATTTCCATCAGCCGCAAAGCACTCTGCTTCTGCTCGTTTCGGCTTTCGTGGACGGAGACTGGAGAAAAATATACGATTTCGCGTTGTCGCACGGGTTCAGATTCCTGAGCTACGGGGACAGTTCCATCATGATAAGGAACAAATAGTGCAGCCATGCTTATCTAAGAGACGGTCGTGAGGTCTGTGAGGTCTGTCTGAATTTTTTTTTGAAAAAAATCAAAACTGTTTCTTACCTTTGTAATAATATATACACAAGTGTTATGATAGATTTGTCTGAATTCGAAAGTATAAGTCCATATACCGATGAAGAAGCGGTCAAGGCTTTGGGCATCGTAGCCGAAAACCCTGTCCTTCAAGAAGTTTCACAATATTTTTTCCCTGACGAGGCTCCAGAGTATCTTCAAAATCTGCTGAAACAGGTGAAAAGCATCGATGATTTCCAGATAATGGTGATGTCCAAGGTCGTCGAATGGGTGATAGAACATACTGCGCACAATTTTTCATACGACGGCATAGCCAATATCGACAGGGAACGCAAATTCCTGGCTCTTTCAAACCACAGGGACATCATCTTGGATCCGGCCATCACGCAGCTCGTGCTGTACAGAAACGGAATTCCTCTTACGGAAATAGCCGTAGGGGACAATCTGATCACCAATAAATTCATCGAATATCTCATCCGTTCGAACAGGATGATAAAGGTCGTCAGGGGCATTTCGGCGCGCGAGCTGTATCTTTCTTCGCAGATGCTTTCCAAATACATAAGACTGAATATCACGGAACAGAAAAGTTCCATCTGGCTCGCCCAGCGCCAGGGCCGTACCAAGGACGGAGAGGATATTACGGAGCAGGGACTGCTGAAGATGCTCGACATGAGCGGCTCGGCGGATTTCAGACAGAACTTCGAAGAACTGAACATCATACCTCTGAGTATTTCATACGAATACGAGCCTTGCGATATTCTGAAAGCACGGGAACTGCTGATTTCACAGACGCAGAAGTATGTCAAGGCTCCGAATGAGGATCTGAACAGCATACTTACAGGTATCAAGCAGCAAAAGGGCAATATCCATCTGAACATAGGTCTTCCGCTTTCGCCGGAAGAGATAGATGCCGCATCGAAGTGCGACAAGAACGACCGTTACCAGTGGATAAGACACGCGGTCGACCTTCGCGTCATAGATGGCTACAAACTCTGGAAAACCAATTATATCGCATACGACATCATCAACGAGTGTTTCAGATACAGCGACAAATATTCACCTGAGGAGGCGCAGGCTTTCGTCGACTACATGGAGCATCAGCTCGATACCGTCGAAAAATCCCTGAACCGCGAGGAGCTCCGGCACATTTTCCTGAAAATATATTCGAATCCGGTGCTTTCCAAGGAGCTGCTTGCTGAAAAAATCGATCTCCCGGGATGGAAACTCCAGTGGGGGCGCGAAATCAAGGTGTGAGCTGAAAAAATCATGTAAAAAAAATCCTCTGCCGTTCAGAACATTCCGGCAGGGGATTTTTCTTTTATGTTTTACTTAACATAATATAAATTGTATGACAAAAGGGCAAATCTCTCGACTGCGCTCGGGATGACTTTACTCGATATGACTAAAGGGCGCTGTGGAGGGTCGATGACGGCGAGCACTGTTGACCCCGTCGGGGGTTGTATTTCTGTGCGAGCTGCATCGACCCGAAACAGGTTGGGATAACAATCAGGAATGTCGAAGCCGGAAGACCGGACGCGTTGACGAGGTTGGCCCGGGTAAACGGCTGCCAGGCATAGCGGACATAATGCGGATGAGAGACTTCCTTGCATGACAACACTACGGAATCTCCGCAAATGACTGCTTCGGCCGGATAAAACAGGCCCGGATACTCCGCCACCTCGAATGTCCTGACAGGCGCACCGTCTGATGTAGTCAGACCTTCGGCCCAGTCGAAATTTACCATGACCTTTCCGTCCCCGGCAGCCTCGGCTGTCCTGACAAGCGGACCGGAAGGCACCAAATCCGAAAATCCGTACTCATGATGCAGTGCCAACCGCGCAAGTCTCTCTCCCACAGGCCTTTTATTCTTGGGATGGACATCCAATGAATCGCCCAAATCGCTCGAAACGGCCATGCCTGCATGAGGAATTTTCTCTGACAAACGCCTCTGGCTGTCCCTGAACCATGTCCACGAAGGTCTGTCTATGCTCGACAACTGGACGAAATAGAACGGCAGTTCCGGATTGTTCCAATACGAACGCCAACTGTCGACAAGCAGCCCGAAAAGTTTCTCGTGAGCCTCGAAATTATGAGCGTTGGACTCCCCCTGATACCAGATTACCCCTTTTACGGGATATTCCGCCAACGGCAGTATTCCCGCTTCGAACAGATAGCACGGCTCATAAGGATGACGATGCATGCCGGTATTTTTGCTGTCGATATTTTTTGCCGCCCGTCCGCGGGCCCAGTCCTGAACGAAATCATTGTTCAGCCAGTCTTTCAAAATAAGAGG
>CALUSD010000215.1 GCA_944323295.1 uncultured Bacteroidales bacterium
AAGCCGGATTTCCGCATTCAGGTTTGCCGGTACCACGAAAAGCATTTGCGTATCTGCAGCGGCAGTGGTGTCTGTCGCTATCATTTCTTCGAATTCGTCATCTTCCATTTCGGAAAAGTCCTTGCCGGCGAAATCCGATGTTTCGAGAGATGCCCCGGCCGAATAGGCTGCAAGAAGCTGGTTGAGATCGAGACTGTCTGATGTCACATCTACATTGAGATTCAGGAAGCCGCGTCCGAGTATTGCCCCTCTGAGTCCGGTCAGGGCACCCTTGGCGGAAATGTTGGACCTGCCGCTTCTGATCGTCATTTGTTCGAGCCCTATCCTGTCGTTGTCAAAGGTCCCTTTGAAATCGTTTATACTGTTGCGGAGCGGGAAGAAAGGCGACATCATGCTCGTCCTTTTGAACGACAGAGAGCCTGTCATGTCCCATTCCCTGAAATATTTCCTGATATTTTCTCCGAAATCGAGGTTTATGTCGTTTTTTCTGAAATCCGCTTCCGTCAGCCATTCCGGTATTTCTCTCGCCGGTCTTGTCCTTCGCAGATGGCGGAAAAGAGAATCGCGTGGAATATCCGGATACGCCCTGTAAAGCGAATCCATGAAAGCACGCACTTTTTTCCTTCTCTCGATGGAGTTCATCGCCGCATTGGCTTTCATGTCCAAATCGAACACGGCAAGCCTGTTTATCGGTCCCTTGAGGAAAATGGCCTTCGTATTGCTGTTCAGGTCGAGCACCGGAATTTCATAATCGGTAGTCTTGGGCTTGACCGTGAATTTGTTTTCCGATTTGGCCACGACAAGAAAAGATGTGTCTGCTCCCCGCAATGACAGGAATCCAGCGTCGAATTTTCCTCCGAAAGGATAGAACATGGAAGAATCGTTCTTGTCGAGAATGGCGGCGGAGTTTTGGGCCATCAGCTTCAGTTTCCGCCCCATCAGAGACATTTGATCCTTGTATCTGAGCCGTATGCTGTCCACGTATCCGGATACGCCCATCATCCTTTCCCCCTGTCTTACGGCTTCCGTCCTTTCATTGCCGAACGTTCCCAACCGGACATCGAGGCTGTCTATGTAGACATCGAGCGAATCCTTTTCCGAATATACGGTCATCTTGCGGCTTTTGACATTCCCTCTCAAATCGGCTTCCGCAAATGTGTAAGGAGACAGTTGCGATACCTTTATGTCCCCTTTCAACTCGGCGGAAAGACGTCCTGCCGCAGAATAACCGGTGAATTTTTTTATAAGTGTCGAAAGTGTATCGAGGTTGAGGAAGAAATGGCTGTCGACGCTTAAATCCGGGTCTTTGCCGAGAAGATCCGAAGCGTTTCCCGAGCCTGCTATCGCAATGCCCTTGCCTATGACTAACATGCTGTCTACCTGGAGATCGACGAGGCCGTCGCTTCTTCCTTTGAGGATGGCCTTCAGGCCAATTTTATTGTCCTCTCCGAGTATCCTGTGGGAAACGGAAGATACCGGTATTTCCAGAACGGCATCGATATTCGGGATGTGCCCGTCTGCATCCATCCAGCCGTCTATTCCGGCGGCAAACGATATTACCGCATCGGTCTTGATGCCGCCTGCCGCCTTTATGATATTTTTTCCGAAATATTCTATCGGTCGGGTGATTTCGCAGTCTTCGATTTTCATACCTCCCTTTATGTAGAGGCTGTCACCCTTGAATGCCACGTCTCCCTGTGCCGAAAGCGGTATGTCGGCAAAGTCTGCCTTGAAGCGCTCTATGCGGATTTTGCGTACCGTGTCTTCCGGGAAAGATATCCGTGCATCCATTGCCACCGGCAGCTTCATCCTTCCGTAGGAATTCATTGCAAGGTAGGCTGTCGCCAATGCTTTCGTTTCTATGCCGCGGTCTTTTCCCCTGATGACAAAGTTGTCCAATCTGAGTGCGACAGTGTCCGTCGGGAAACGTCCGGCTAAAAAGAGGGTGTCGACCCTGAGCCCGAGACGGCTCTTTTTGATGTCTTTGGTCACGACCCTGCCGAAAAATACCATCCGTTTAAGATTCAGCGACAGATTTATGGAGTCCGGAATACTGTTGAAAACTATCCTCGGATTGTCGTCAAGCCGGATTCTGCCGATGACCATATCCGGGAGTCCTGCGTTTTCCGTGGTGTCCGCAGTTTCTTCATCATTTCCCGTGGCCTTGAATACGTTCCATGTGGCTGTAGTGTCGTTGTATGCAGTGGCGAAGATTCTCGGCTTGGACAGCATTATCCTCGGGATATTTATCTGACCTGCGACAAGCCTGGACAGGTCGACGGATGCCGAGAGCCTGCTGAAAGACATGAGCGTGTCGCAGTTTTCCCCGCGGCCCTGTCTCGTGTACCAGTCTGTCCCCGCACCGAATTTCTCGAATTTGTCGGCAGGGTAGGTCACTGAAAGACTGTCGAATGTGACGTTAAGGAAAGGAAAGTTCCTGAATACGGATGCATTGACTTTTCTGAATGAAATATCCGCATCGACGAATTCAGCAGCATATTTGTTCGCAAGTTTGGTCAGAAAACCAGGGCTTAAAACTATCTGTAAAACTGTAAGTATCGCTGCCCAGAGCCCTAAAATGCTGAAAATACAGATTTTGGCAATCTTCCATGCCCGTTTTTTCCTGTCCGTGCCTTCTTTTTCCATCGTCTGTCGGTTTTTACGTCTTTTCTTGAGATCCCTCCTTTGAGGCACCCCTCATATCGTCTTGCAAACTTAATAAAATTCCTGATTTTCACGGTAGATCAAATGATTTTCCAGTCCTCGATGCGGCGGTTTTCTTTCGAGAAACTGACCCCGATCCTGAAGAGTTTCAGGGTGTCGGCGGCGAAAGGCCTGGCGTAGCCTTTTTCCTCGATCTGCTGCAGGGCTGCGTCTGCGGTAGAGTCCGTCTTGATTTCCATGATGTAGATATAGTCTTTGGTCTGCAGGAGGATGTCTATGCGGCCGTTGCTGGTCTGCTTTTCGGTTTGTACGTATTCCCCGAGGAGTTCGAAGATGATGTACATGGCATACTGGAAGTCTTTTTCCGCATCGCCC
>CALUSD010000216.1 GCA_944323295.1 uncultured Bacteroidales bacterium
CTTCCATATTTGTTCCGAATGCCGACCGCAGCTACATGTTCCGGGAGCATTGCATATTGTTCGACGGCATATATGCCGTACCGAGCGATTATCTCATGAGTCTGTATGACAAGGATCATGATTTGAGATACAAGTATTTTTACTGCGAGGACGCGCAGAATAAATTTCTGGCCGGTTTGTTGGGAATGATGATGCCGGGAAATTTCGATAATATTCCGGGTATCAGCCCGTACGTGGGAGATTATTATTCATACGCGCCAAATACGGCTGAAATGATGCTCATCGTGGCCGAATGCCATGCCAGGCAGAATGAAGTGTCGGATGCCATGCAGGCGTTGAATGATTTCCGGAGATACAGGATAAGCAGTTCTGCTCCGTCGGAAGTCTTGAATCTGTCTGCTTCGGACAGGGATGAAGCGGTCAAACTTATTCTGGAAGAGAGAGCCCGGGAGTTTCCGTTCTCCCGCAGGTGGAATGATATCCGCAGGTGCAATTTCAACGACGACCCTGCCGATGACATCACCGTCACGTGCAAGGATTTCTATACCGTAGGAAAAGATGATACATCCGACGCCCTGACGGACTATACTCTTACTCCGACTACACTTTCATATTATGCTGTAGCCATCCCTGACGTAGAGATTACGGCGAGCGACGGCGAGATTCAGCAGAATGTTTATGAATAAACTCAGAGCGGGTGGCCCGAAACTTCCGGGTCACCCGCTTTTGGTTTATTCGGTTTTTACCTCTGTAGACAAACACTTGACCCACTCTAAAGAGTAGCGATTTTGTCTGCTGACAGACCGGTTGCCTGCATTATCGTGTCTGTCGGCAGTCCCATCTGCTTCATTGCTGTCGCTGCTTTTATCAGACCTGCGGCTGTGCCTTTTTCCATTGCTTCATCCAAATCTGCATAATAATCCCTCCAGGCATCTACACGCAGGTCGTAAAGCAGCCTTTCTTCCGCTGTCATGTTTTTTTCTTTTGCGTATTGTTCAAGTTTTCGGAAAACTTCTTCCCGTTCCTTGAAAGCAACCTCATTGTTCCTGTTCATATATTTCAGATTATATAGCCATTTATCCATCATGCTTGTGCATTCTTCTTTTTTCTTGTCGAACTTGCGTAAATTTACAAAAATCTGTCGGATTCCTTGCACTTTTTCCTTGACATTTCGGATGTTGACTATTCTGAAGTCCTTGATGTAATCATCGTCGGAAAGATCTCCGATTCCGCACCACAAGAGAAAAATGCCGTAGACACCTTTCAGATTCTTATAATTTTCTCCTATGCCGAGCTGAGAAGAAAGACATCTGCTTATATAATAGAAAGACCGTTCCATCAGACCGGCATGTCCCTGAACCTGCATTTCCAATAAATATTTGTTATGGTCGGAATCCTGGCAAAGAATGTCATATCGGACAGGCTTTTCGCTTAGAGAATCGGAGAAATTTTCTGTGTTCAGGAACGTAATGTCGGAAATATCGATTCCGACAATGGATGATAACAGGCTTATGGTAAGCTCTTTTGATTTTTCGTTACCGAAAAGGATTTTGAAGCCGCCGTCAATCATGGGGTCGATGTACCTCGAGTCAGATCTGTGTCGAGGAGATTTTGGGAGAGATAAGTTATCCATATCAAATATTGTGAAGACTGAAGACAAACATATGGATAACAGGACATATAAACGTTCTAAAAAAGAAAAATCAAAGTATAAAAAGAGAAAAAACGTAAAAAAAAGAAAAATTGTATTTTTTCTTACGTGTTAGGGGTCGGATTATGCGGATCTTTCGATGATTTCCATGCACATGCGTCCGTTGTGGTATGGACATTTCCAGAAACCGGCCTTGTCTTCGTCTTTGTTCGGAGTGCCGTCGGCACGAAGGCTCCAGTACCATTCGCCGCGGGTTTTGTCTATGATATGTTTCTTGATGAAGTCCCAGCAGTCGAATGCCTTTTCCAGTGCATCGGCATTTCCGGTGCGCTGCCACAGGTTGAAGAAACCGACGACTGATTCTGCCTGGACCCACCAGTGGCGGTCTGCGTCTATGGCTCCGGTATCGGGACTGCTCTCGTATATCATGCCGGTATGCGGGATGAAGCCTTCTGCGGCGGCGTCGGCTACCGACGCGACGACAGGAGCGATGGATGAGACGACACGGGGGTCGGCGAGGACATCCGCCGCCTCGTTCAGCAGCCAGGATGCTTCGATATCGTGCCCGTATGAAATGATATTATGGGTGCTGTGCCAGTCGCGGCCAAAAAACAGACGAAGATGATGTGTGCGCGGATCTATTATCCGGTCTGTAAAGACGTTCAGGAGGTGTCTGACCCGCTCTTCAAGTTCGGGCGTACGCCAGACCCGGAGGAGATTCGTATACGGCTCGATGATATGAAGATGAGTATTCATGGTCTTGCAGTCGTTGAAATCCTTTTCGCTCAGACGCATATCCTCCAATTCATTCCATTCGCGGTCGAACGCCTCGAAATAGCCTCCGAAATCCGGGTCGAAACTGTGCCTTTCAATATCCTGCATGAGCTTGACGGCATATTTCAGTGCCTGCTCATCCTTTGCAGCCCTGTAATACTCGCTCATACCGTATATGGCGAATCCTATGGCATAAATCTGCTTTTTCATGTCGCAGGGCCTGCCATGAGCATCAAGACTCCAGAAAACGCCTCCGTGTTCCCTGTCATAGAATTTTTCGATGATTTCATCCTTTGCTCGCGATGCCGTCTCCAAATATTCAGGTTTTCCGAGAATCCTGTATGCTGCCGAAAAGGTCCAGAGTATCCTGGCATTCAGAATAGCCCCCTTGACTGCCCCTGCGACCGGCCGTCCGTTCCCGTCTATCCTTCCTGTGAAACCACCGTTGGCATGGTCGTTCATGTTCTTCATCCAGAAAGGTAGAATATTTTCCGTCAGTTCGGAGAGCATTTCATCCCGCATTTTCAAGATTCTGTCTTTCATATCCGTGTCCTTTGAAGTACCGCAAATATAATATTAAAGGTATATAATGCACTCCGTGCAATGACTGACCATCATAAATTGACAAAATAGTATCATCTTGGATACTTGTTTGCAAAATATCTCTTGTTGTCATTTCGACCGCAGGGTGAAATCCGAAGTGGAGAAATCTGTATTTTTGCAGTAAAAATGGTTTTTGTAAAGAAAAAATCCTATATTTGTAAGGATGAACGGAAAACAATGAAGCGTTACACACATATTTTGCGACTATCTCTGCTACGGAATTTCGGCTGATGAAACTCTGCAGGGGTGTCGTGACGTGTTGTTGTGTGATGCAATGGCTATATGCGGGCCTTCGGGAGTTTCATTCCGGAGGCTTTTTTATTGCCCGGCACCGAAAATATTGCCGCGGCATAGGAACGAAAACATTGCGTCAGCACCGAAATGGCATTGCCGTCGCATCATAAAACGGATTTTTACGAACTTAAAAACAATATTATGGATCAGAAACTTTATGTCTTCGACACAACTCTGAGGGACGGAGAGCAGGTCCCCGGCTGTCAACTCAATACGATCGAGAAAATCGAGCTGGCAAAACAGCTTGAAGCGATGAAGGTGGACATTATCGAGTGCGGTTTCCCGATTTCGAGTCCGGGAGACTTCAAATCCATAGTGGAAATTTCCAAGATAGTGACGGAATCCACTATCTGCGCCCTGTCGAGAGCCGTGGAAAAGGATATCGATGCCGCTGCGGACGCCCTGCATTTTGCCCGGCTCAAGAGAATCCACACCGGAATCGGCACCTCCGACTACCATATCAGGTACAAATTCAACTCGAACAGGGAGGAAATACTCGAACGTGCGATAGCTGCGGTAAAGTACGCGAAAAAATATGTGGAAGACGTGGAATTCTATGCGGAAGACGCAGGAAGGACTGAAAATGAATATCTTGCCCGTGTCGTTGAAGCTGTCATAAAGGCCGGGGCGACAGTCGTCAACATCCCCGACACGACAGGATATTGCCTTCCTGAAGAATACGGCGCGAAAATCAAGTATCTGATGGACAATGTCCCGAACATCGACAAGGCCATCATTTCCACGCATTGCCACAACGATCTCGGGATGGCTACGGCCAATACCATTTCAGGTATCATCAACGGTGCCCGCCAGGTCGAGGTGACCATAAACGGAGTAGGCGAGCGTGCGGGAAATACCGCCATGGAGGAGGTCGTGATGGCCATCAAGTGCCGCAAGGACATACCGGTGCATACCGACATCCTGACCAAACATTTCTACAAGGTGTCGCATGCCGTCTCCACTCTGATGCGCATGCCGGTGCAGCCGAACAAGGCCATTGTCGGAAGAAACGCTTTCGCCCACTCCTCGGGTATTCATCAGGACGGGGTGCTGAAGAACAGGGAGAGCTACGAAATCATAGATCCGGTGGATGTCGGCGTGAACGATTCTACCATCGAACTGACTGCGAGAAGCGGCAGGGCTGCCCTGAACCCTCATTTCCAGAGGCTCGGCATACACATGAACAAGGAAGAACTCGATTCGGCATACGACAAGTTCCTCAAGCTCGCCGACTGCAAGAAGGAAATCAACGATTCCGACCTTTACATCATAGCCGGTGTGACCCAGGACAAGCTCAAGCAGCGCATGCATCTGAAATATCTCCAGGTAGTCTGCGGAAAGAATGCGATACCTATGGCTACCGTCAAGCTCGTCATCGACGGGGAGGAATGCGTGGCGACATCGAGCGGAAACGGTCCGGTAGACGCGGCGTTCAAGGCTGTCAGGAGCCTCGTGCATCGTAAAATCACTCTTGAGGAATATCTGGTACAGGCCATCACGCGTGGTACCGACGATGTCGGACAGGTCCATATTCAGATAGAGAACAAGGGCAACATTTATTATGGCTTTTCAGCCAATACCGATATCGTGACGGCGTCGGTCGAGGCATATGTCAACGCCATTTCAAAAATCATCTGACGGACAGGTATTTACATTTTCTACAAATTCGCCAATCATA
>CALUSD010000217.1 GCA_944323295.1 uncultured Bacteroidales bacterium
TGCAATGGACATTACCGCATTGTGCCCATAATTTTTCGGCCAACTGCCACAACGAAAATCGGCCAACTGCCACAATGAAAACCGGCCAACTGCCACAATGAAAAGTGCGATATCTTTGATTTATAAAAAATTATCATTATAATTGCCGTAAACTGACAAGGCATTATTATGAAAGAATACAAACCGAGAATCGCAGATGAAATTTTAGAGGCGAAGTTGGATGCAATGGGTGCGGTATTGATTGAAGGACCGAAATATTGCGGCAAGACGACTTTGGGAAGCCGGCATGCGAAAAGCATCTTGTCAATGTCCGATCCTGATACCAAAGATCAGAACATGATAATGGCCCAAACGAATATAAGCCGGCTTTTGCAAGGGAGTACTCCCCGACTTATCGACGAATGGCAGATAGCTCCGCAGTTTTGGGATGCTGTCAGGAATGAAGTGGATAAAAGAGGGGAGGACGGACAGTTTATATTGACCGGGGCTGCCGTACCGCCCAAAAACGATCAGATCTTTCATACCGGCACCGGCCGCATGGCATGGCTGCGGTTGAGAACGATGAGTTTATGGGAATCCGGAGAATCGTCCGGTGACGTGAGTTTGCGGGAACTTTTCAATTCGAATGTCGTGGTGGACGGAAAAAACGAAATCGACTTGACCAAACTGGCTTTTGTTACGTGCCGTGGAGGTTGGCCGAAAGCGGTATTGGCTAAAAGCATCGGAGCAGCTCTTATGCAGGCGGAAGAATATTATGAGGCAGTGGCGAGATTCGACATATCGCGTGTTGACGATGTCGGCAGGGATGCGGAAATCGCAAAGCGGCTGATGCGGTCATATGCGAGAAACCAGGGAACACAGGCGACGGCAGGGACTATTCTGGCAGATATGAAAGCATCGGAAGGCGACTCTGTCAATGAAAATACCATATATTCATATATTAAAGCCTTGAAAAAGATATTCGTTATAGAAGATTCCTTGGCCTGGAACCCGAATTTGCGGAGCAAAACCGCTGTCAGGACCTCGGATACCAGATATTTCACCGATCCGTCCATAGCTGTTGCCGCTCTCGGTCTTGGTCCGGATGATCTGATAAACGACCTGCGCACTTTCGGATTTCTTTTCGAAACGTTATGTATCCGTGATTTGCGCGTCTATGCTGAGTCCATTCGAGGTACGGTATATCATTATCGCGATAAGAACGGTCTCGAATGTGATGCCGTAATCCATCTTCGCAATGAGAAGTACGGCCTTGTGGAAATCAAAATAGGCGGGCATGACCTTATCGAAGAAGGAGCAGCGACATTGACGGAACTTTCAAAGAAAATAGACACGACGAAGATGTTTCCGCCTTCATTCCTTATGGTTCTGACCGGAGTCGGAGACTATGCTTACAGGCGTCCGCATGACAACGTCCTCGTAGTCCCGATCGGCTGCCTGAAAAACTGAATTCCGACAATAACCAAGTTGAATAAAATACACCCCTGTCGATACAATGAAAAAGGAGACAATGCCATTGCTCGCCGTATTGCGCGAGCAGAAGAAAATGAAGCTCAAGGGCGGAATATATCACCGGACTCAAATTGAGCTGACCTATAATTCGAATCACATCGAGGGAAGCCTGCTGACAAAGGAGCAGACACGTTATATTTTCGAAACAAATACTGTCGGGACGGAATCGGGAAGTCTGAATGTAGATGACATCGTGGAAACGGTAAATCATTTCCGTTGCGTCGATTATGTCATAGACCATGCGGGTTTCAAACTGACGGAATCCACCATAAAACGGCTTCATCTGATTCTCAAAACCGGAACTTCCGACAGCAGGAAAGACTGGTTTGCCACGGGCAGGTACAAAAAACTCCCGAACGAAGCCGGCGGAATTGAAACTTGCCTTCCGGAAAATGTGCCTGCGATGATGAAGGACCTGCTTGAAGAATACAATTCAAAGCCGTCCGTAAAAACCGAAGACATTCTCGATTTCCATGTCAGATTCGAGCGGATTCATCCGTTTCAGGACGGGAACGGCAGAGTAGGGAGACTGATCATGTTCAAGGAATGTCTTGCAAACGGCATCGTACCGTTCATAATTTCCGATGATCTGAAAATGTTTTATTACAGAGGTTTGGCGGAATGGGGGAGAGAAAACGGTTATCTGACCGACACATGCCTGACGGCACAGGACGAGTACAAATCCCTGCTCGATTATTTCCGGATTCGGTATTAATATAACTGCTTTTTCAAAACAATTTCAGCAAATCCATCGAAAGAAAATCTTCCGCGCTGATGCCCCCGTCTCCCACGATGAAGGCAGATTGCGGATGGAAAAGCCGGCGGAACTTATCCAATCCTTCCGTCCGTTTCTCCGCATTGCTTTTCACCTCGACGGCAACTGTCGAGTTTTTCTTGCGCAGGACAAAATCCACTTCATCGTCACGTTCTCGCCAATAGAATACTTCAAATCGATGCACGAAAGCCTGGCTTACTATGTAGGCTCCGATGCCTGACTCAAAGACATGTCCCCATGCCCTGCGGTTAAGTATCGCCTGTTCAAAGGTCAGCGGCCAGTACACCATCTTCAATGCATTGTTGTACACTTGCAGTTTGGGAATGCTGGCGCGTCTCCGTGCCATATCCATACTGAACTTTTGGAGACCGCAAAGCAAACCGCTCTCATCCAACAGATGGATGTATCCTGCTAAAGTCACCGTATTTCCGGCATCCTGAAGCGCCCCCAACATCTTGTTCAACGAAAGCAATTCGCCCGAATAGGCTGCGCCCAACTCAAAGGTCTGGTGCAGCAGTGCAGGCTTGCTTACCGGCGTATCCATCAGAATGTCCTTGTTGATAGTCGCCTCGATGATAGCCGACTGTATGTATTGCCCGAAGCGGTTTTCGTCGTCAATCAATGTTGCTGCGCCGGGATATCCTCCGTAGAACAGGTATTGGTCGAGCGAAAAGCCGAAGCAGTCTTTCATTTCCAGATAGCTCCAATGGCTCATGCGAATTTCTTCGAACCGTCCGGCCAATGATTCGGACAAGCCTTTCTCCAACAATACACGGCTGCTCCCTAAAAGCAGTACCTTGATATTGCGGTCATGAAATGTGTCGTCATCCCACTCTTTCTTCACCGCTTCGCTCCAGTTGGCAATCTTCTGTATCTCGTCAATCACAAGAATGACGCTCTCCCATTCGCGGCTCTCTTTCAGACTGCGTACGGCAGCCCAACAATCGGAAATCCATATACTGTTCGTAGCCGGGACATTATCAGCGGAAAAAAGCTGATATGGCATATCCAAATCCTGAAGTACTTGCTTGACTGTAGTGGATTTTCCTGTCTGGCGGGCTCCCATCACCACTTGAATGAACTTGCGAGGTTCTTTCAGTCGGCTCGTAATTATCTGATATTCCGGACGTTTATACATACTCTTACATTTTACTCAGTGCAGTGAGTATTTTTACTCAGTGCGAAGATAATAAATATGTTCGAATTACAAATCCCTGCTCGATTATTTCCGGATTCCATATTAAGAAGCTGTTTTGAAATTTTTCAAAAAGAATGTACATCCTCAAAATATCTCATAAAATTTATGGTGAAAAATTTCAAAACAGCTTCTAAATCCTTAAATTTGCCGAGATGAGTCGAGGCTATATGTGCAGGAATACCTGCAATGCGGATGGCCCGTCGGAAAGATATCTCAATATGGCAGGAGAAAAGATAGCGGAAACTCCGCTGATGAAACAATACTTTCAAGTAAAAGCACAGTATCCGGAAGCTGTGCTTCTTTTTCGTGTAGGGGACTTCTATGAAACATTCGCGGACGACGCACTGGTAGCGAGCAAGGTACTCGGGATAGTCCTGACGAAAAGGGCCAACGGGCCGAAAGCATCGGTCCCGCTTGCAGGATTCCCGCATCATTCTCTTGATACATATTTGCCCAAATTGGTCCGCGCCGGCTACAAGGTCGCAGTCTGCGACCAGCTCGAAGATCCGAAGCTGACGAAAAAAATCGTAAAACGCGGGGTGACCGAGCTCGTCACGCCGGGAGTGGCATTCAACGAACAGCTTCTCGACCAGAAAGAAAACAACTTCCTCTGCGGCCTGACTTTCGAAAAAGACAGATGCGGAGCTGCATTCCTGGATGTCTCTACCGGCGGATTCCAGGTCGCCGAGGGGACGATAGACTACATAGTCACTTTGGTCTCCTCGTTCGCTCCGAAAGAGCTGTTGGTCCCGAGGAGTTGCAAAAAAGGCGTCTATGAGCGGTTCGGAGACAAATATTACATCTCGACCCTCGAAGAATGGGCCTTTGTCTACGACTCGTCCGTCGAAAAACTGAAGCGCCAGTTCGATGTGGATTCGCTGAAAGGCTTTGCTATAGATTCCTTTCCGCTCGGGGTCACCTCTGCCGGAGCACTTCTGATTTATCTTGAGCAGACCCATCATTCGGGACTGAAAAACATCTGTTCGATATCGAGAATAGATGAAAGCAAATTCGTCTGGATGGACAGATTTACTTTCAGGAATCTCGAAATATTTTCTTCTGCAGCCGGCGGCGAGGGCGTGCCGTTGATTTCCGTCATCGACAAATGTTCTTCTCCGATGGGGGCGCGTCTGCTCCGGAACTGGTTGGCCATGCCGGTAATGGATATTCCGGAACTCGAAGCCCGCTACTCCGTGGTGCAGCATTTTGCGGACCGCCAGGAAGATTTGCGGCAGATCCAGCAGCATCTTTCGGACATGGGCGACCTCGAAAGGATTATTTCAAGAGCCGCGGCAGGAAAAATAGCGCCGCGGGAGGTGATGCAGCTGAAACGCGGCCTTGAACAGACAGCTCCGGTTTCGGAAATATGCAAGGATAAAGGTGTCCAGGCTTTAGACAATATGATCGGCGGCCTGAACAGTTGCAGCGACCTGCTCAAAACCCTTGCGGAAACGATGAATCCCGACCCGGCTGCTGCCGTCGGCAAAGGCGAGGTCATTGCGTCAGGAGTGGACGAAGAATTGGACTCGCTGAGGAATCTGGCATTGCACGGCAAGGACATCCTTGCCGGCATCCAACAGAGAGAAATCGAACGTACCGGCATCAATTCGTTGAAAATCAACTATAATTCCGTATTCGGCTACTACCTGGAAGTCCGGAACGCGCACAAGGACAGGGTGCCGGAGGACTGGATACGGAAGCAGACCTTGGTAAATGCGGAAAGGTATATTACCGCCGAGCTGAAGGAGTACGAAGAAAAAATTCTCGGTGCCGAGCAACGCATTTATGAAATAGAGTCGCGCCTGTACGCTGAATTGGTCGGAAAAATCCAGCAGAACATAGCCGCTGTGCAGGCCAACTGCCGAATTATGGCACGTTTGGACGTCCTTGCGGGTTTTGCAGAGTTGGCCGTCGCGCGAAACTATTGTCGGCCCGTAGTGGACGACAGCTTCACCATAGACATAAAGGCAGGGCGTCATCCGGTGATAGAGACGCTGATGCCGGCAGGGGAGGAGTTCATTCCGAACGATATCATGCTCGACAACAAATCACAGCAGATCATCATCCTGACAGGTCCGAACATGGCAGGTAAGTCGGCGCTTCTGAGGCAGACGGCGCTGATAGTCCTGATGGCGCAGATCGGCTCTTTTGTCCCTGCTGCAGAAGCACATATCGGGTATTGCGACAAACTCTTCACCCGCGTCGGGGCTTCGGACAATATCTCCCGCGGGGAATCCACTTTCATGGTGGAAATGCTCGAGACCTCGATGATTCTGCACAACCTTTCATCCCGCTCTCTCGTGCTTTTGGATGAAATCGGCCGCGGGACGTCCACGTATGACGGCATGTCCATAGCCCGGGCCATAGTAGAATATATCCACGAGTACGGCGACGGAGCCAAGACCCTGTTCGCCACGCATTACCATGAGCTGAACGACCTGGAGAATATCTATCCACGCGTGAAGAATTTCCACATAGCCGTCAAGGAGGTGGACAAACGGGTGATTTTCCTCCGGAAACTGAGGGAAGGCGGAGTTGCACACAGTTTCGGTATCCATGTGGCGCGTATGGCAGGAATGCCGCGGCAGGTGATAGAGTCTGCAGAGAGGACTTTGGATGCCCTCGAGACGGGCAATGACAAAAAATCCGCCATGTCTCTCACCAAAATCAAGCCTCACAACGTCCGGGAAGGCCGCATCGAAAGCGACGGCTCTCTCCAGCTGTCATTTTTCCAGCTCGACGATCCTGTCCTGTCGTCGCTGAAAGAGGACCTCGATGCCGCCGACCTGAACAACATGACTCCGCTCCAGGCCTTCGACCTCCTCCGCTCCATGAAAGCCAAACTCGGACTTGAATGATTCGAGGAGTTCATCATACTTGCCCGGCATCTAACAAATCGGCCGGATCAATGGACAGAAACTCTTCAAGAGGAATGCCTCCGGTCCCGACAATGAAAGTCTGGACCGGCGCGAATTTTTCCTTGAATACCCGTATGCCGTTATTGGCGGCGCGGCGGCCGCTTTTGACTTCTATTGCGATGCACTTGTGATTATATTCGAGAACGAAATCTACCTCATCATCACGGTTGCGCCAGTAATACACTCTGTAGCCCGTTTCATCCGCCATGTTGAGCAAATGTGCACCTACGGCGCTTTCTGCCCATCTGCCCCATATCTTCGGCGAAGTGAAAGCCTGTCTGTATGTATATCCCGAGAGGGCGCTGAGCAGAGCAGTGTTATAGACCATCATCTTCGGAATCGAGTTGTATTTGCGTGCATTGTCATTTGCATACTTCTGCAAGCCGCATAACAGTCTGGATTCGTCGAGAGTCGTGAGATAGTTTGCCAATGTCGTCACATTGCCGACATCATGCAACTGTCCTAAAAGTTTGTTGAGAGCTATTTCTTCACCGGAATACGTGCAGCCAAGTTCGAACAGCCTGAGCATCAGTTCCGGCTTGTACACGATCTTCGTCATCAGAATATCATGTTCTATGGCCGGAGCGATTATGCTGTCCTTGATGTAATGCCGCCAGCGTGCTTCGTTGTTCGTAAATGCTATGCCGCCTGGGAATCCTCCGAAAAAAATATAATGGTCTATGTCCATGCCGAAGGCCTCTTTTACTTCCGTGTAACTCCAATGAGGCATACGGAGCAGTTCGTATCTGCCGGCCAAAGATTCCGTAAGTCCGTTCTTGAGCAAGAGCCTGGATGATCCGAGAAGAACTACCTTTATATTCACATCATTGAAAGTGTCTGCATCCCACTCTTTTTTTACCGCTTCGCTCCAGTTGTCGATTTTATGGACTTCGTCAATGACTAACAGATATTCCCCGGCATGAGCAAGCCTCATCCTCTGTCTGGCGGTATCCCAGATTTCTCCTATCCACCAGGTGTCGCGAGGGTCCGTATTGTCGGCGGAAACAGCCGTGAATCCGATTGATATGTCTGAAAGGACCTGCTTTACCAATGTCGATTTCCCTACCTGCCTCGGTCCTGATATGACTTGAATTTTATTCCGCGGTTCTTCTATCCGTGACCTTAATTCCTCATATTGATACCTTTTATACATAAGTTGCTTATTTTCATAGCACAAATATATACAAAATTCTCAAATCTCCTCAACAAAATTCTCAAATCAGTCTTGCAAAATTCTCAAATCTTCTCGATATTCGGGTCATTTCCATCGGAATTACGGCAGCAACATGGTGCGGCCTTCCGTCATGTTGCGCATAGTCGGAACATCTGTTCGAAACGAATGCTTCCTTCGTATTTTGAAAAATTCAAAACTTTATATAAGTTTGCGAAAACAATTATTATGAATACGATGCAGATATATTTGGATATTCCGACTCAGGATATAGGATTGTTGCAGGAACTTTCTGCCAAAATGGGATGGAATATTATAGATGAACGCAAGTCACAGCATTCGCGTAGCGTTAAAAACAATGTTGACAAATTATATGGTGTAATCTCATTGCCAACTGACTATGATTATAAAGAGATGCTTGCAAAGGTACTAACTGAAAAATATCTATGAAACCTCGAATTTTCCTTGATACAAATGTAGTCATAGATTATCTGGCGGCCAGAGCACCGTTCGGCGAAGCAGCATATCGGATTTTCTTAGAAATCAAAATTTTGACTTGTGTATTTCTGCATTGTCTTTCACTACTGTATATTATGTTCTGAGAAAAGAGTGCGGACATGAGAAGTTGTTGGATATCATTAATAAATTATTGACGATACTCACAATACTTCCAGTGGATTCTGATATTGTCAAAAATGCGGCAAAATCTGAATTTGCTGACTTTGAGGATGCTGTACAATATTTTACAGCTCGTACAGCAAATTCAGATTATATAATTACAAGAAATGTCAAGGACTACAAGTTATCGGAAATAAATATTATGACACCGATGGAATTCCTACAGAAAACTGATGGCGACCCAAAAGGGTAATTAAATTCCTCCTTTTGGGCCACCCTCTATCCTTATTATCCCGGCCAGCAGGAATCCGCCGGTATCAATATGTATCCGACAGCGACATGGTTTTGAGACGCTGTTTCAATATTTCCGGAGCGGCGTCAATCCTGACGGTGACAGTGCGGGTCTCTCCCGGGAGAAGGTCGAAGAAATTGTCGGAAAAATGCAGGTCGATGCCATCTGCGTAGAGATAAACGCCCCTGGCAAACCTGTCCGAAGACACCGAGACTTCGCACACCCCGTCAGCCTCTCTGACATCGAAGGAAATATTGCATTCCGGATAATTCATGTCTTTCTGTTTCGGGAGGAAAAAATGATTCACATATTCATTAGCGAGTCCGTCACGGACAGCGTCAGCCGGAGTGAATTTCAGGACGATGACGACATTGCCCTCCGGGCAGCCTCCGAGCATTTCCCCGACAGGGATTGACAGAGCCTTCGTGCTCGCATTGGCCGTGGCCACTATATCCTTTTCAAAAACGGAAACCCTGCCGCCCGACAGGAGCATTGTTTCGACAGAAACACGCCCGCGAATATTTTTCAGACGGTCAGAAACCACGCAGACTTCGATGCTGTCCCCCTGCCGCACCGCTGAAACCAATATGTCATCGAAAGCATTCCGTGCGAAATAATGCAGGGCTTTCCATGTCCCGTACCAGTCCCGGCTCGACCAGGAAGCCACGGGCCAGCAGTCGTTGTGCTGCCAGTAAAGGCTGCCCCAGCAATATCCCTTGTCGCGCCGGTGGGCTTCGATGGCTGTCTTGATCGCATCTCCCTGCAGGATCTGGGATGCGTACAGGAACGAGCGGAAATCCTTGGGCTTGTGATACTCGTTCAGCAGGTAGGTTTCTATCAGATGGTTTGCGAACTCCCCGCCTCTCTGATGCGACATCATCACCTCGGACGAGATGCTCCAGTCCTTTTTACAAGGGGCGAACTTCATCACGTCACCGAAGCACGGGAAAGACTGGAATCCGTACTCGCTGAAAAACCGGCTTTTCTGGACATTGTATTCCGAAATCGGCTTTTTCCCGTGCCACACTTCCCAGTAATGGCGGTCGCCCTCATGGTCGTTGCTCGAAACCCCGTAGTCCGCAAACGGAGAAGTCGGCTGGTATCCGATTCCGGAGCCGTATTCCTCCACAACATTGGCCAAGGTGACGTAATACTGCTGCTCGTACTCTTTCCAGATGACTTCCGAATACTTCGGGTCCACCTTGTTCACATCGTATATCCAGCCTCCGAGCCAGGAATCCTGGTTCTCGTTGTTCCCGCACCAGTAGACTATGCACGGATGATTGCGCAGACGTTTCACATTGTCTATCGCCTCCTGACGGATATTCTCCAGGAATTCGCCCTTGGCCGGATAGACAGCGCAGGCGAACATGAAATCCTGCCAGACCATGATGCCGAGGCTGTCGCAATACTCATAGAATCTGTCGTCTTCATAAATGCCGCCGCCCCAGACCCTGAGCATGTTCATGTTCACGTCGGCAGCGTCCTGTACCGTCCGCCGGTAAGTCTCATCGGTGATTCTCGGCAGGAAATTGTCGCACGGGATATAATTGGCACCCTTGCAGAAAACCGGCTCCCCGTTCAGGATGAAGCGCAGCGACCTTCCGTATCCGTCCCTGACTTTCTCGACCTCTACGGACCTGATGCCCGTCTTTTCAGTCCTGCTGTCGACGGCCCTGCCGCCCGACAATACCCTTGTCTTGAACCTGTACATTTCCGGCTCGCCCATGCCGAGGCACCACCACAGCCGCGGATTCCGGATGGTAAATCCGACTTCTATGCGGTTCAGACCCTTTTTCAGCGATGCCGCAGCCGAGCCGAGGATTTTGCCGGAGTCTTCATCCGAAATTTCGACCGAGGAGTTCGGGATGTCCTTGTCGGACAATATTTCTATGAATGTCCGGACCGAAGCGCTCTTTTTGGAGACGCTTTCCGGGATTATCTGCACGTTTTCTATCAAGGCATCGTTCCACGCCTCGATTTCTATCTTGCGCCAGATGCCGGAGGTGACGAGTCTCGGTCCCCAGTCCCAGCCGTAGTGATAGCCTGCCTTGCGGGTGAATGGACTGAGTTTCTTGGTCAGAAGACCGCCGTTGGCAGCCTGGTCATTCCATGCTTCGTAATGGTAAGGCAGGGCGTCGTACATCGGAAGGGCTACCTTTATCGGAGAATGGAAATATATTTCGAGCCTGTTCCCCTTTTCCTTGAGGATGTCTTTGATGCAGGCCTTCCATTCGCGGAACATGTTGTCCGCAGAGAGGATCAGCGTGTCGTTCAGACGGACGTCCGCGTAGGTGTCGAGCCCGTAGAAATGTATCCTGATGTTGTCTTTCGAGACAATGTCTTCGGGTACGTCGAACGTAGTGCGGTAGATCCAGTCTTCCTTGTCGACCCACTGTACGCCGCGCTCGTTGAGCCTGAAATAAGGGTCTTCGATGATGCCGTTCGCCATCAGATCGGTGTGTACCGTGCCCGGAACGGTGGCCGGATACCAGTTGGAAAGCCGGGCCTGCCGGAATTCCCATCCGTCGTGGACGGTCATCCGTGCAGGTCCGGCTGTCGCTTGCGGTATCAGGCACATGAATGATAATAAGGAGGTTATCAGATGTGCTCTTTTCATGGCCGCTATTCTTCTTTGGTGAGTGTGACTTTCATCGTCTCGGTGTTGACGTTGATGGTGTAGGTGCCGGAGGTGTAGCCGAATTTGCTCGGATAGAATGCTGGATCATAACCATCATGTTCGGCAACGCTGGCATCTACAGTCGCCTGGTCAGGAATGCTTGTGATTTTGCCGAAATCATCGACGCCGAAGTCTCCCTGGTCCTCATAAATCTGTCCGTAATATGGCCACCACCCGTCAATGGTAGTGTAGATTTTGAAACCCAGATCTCTGTCGCCGTCTTTTAGTGTTAGATTGACTCCGGTTGCTTCCCATTCGTGATCATTAAGTTTGTAGATAATGGTTCTTGTGGTCCATCCGCCAGGATTGGCATCTCCCATCATGGACATTGCTCCTTCGGTGATGTTCGTAAGCGTCATCTGCTGCGTATTGAAATCTACTTTAATATTGTAGACACCGTTTTCATAGCCGATTGTACCAGGGCGGAAGCGATCTTCCCCTGTAGCAGCCAAAGCCAAGATAATATTACCGTTTGCAGACTCTGCCGCCATTCCGAGCATAGGATTGTCCGCCTCATAGCCGGTAAAAATATTGAAGCCCATGGTGCCGTCCCCTCCGAAATTGAGGCTGATGTTCTTGGCTTCGTAAACCTTGTCGGAAGTTTTTACAAGTGGCATATTTTTCGCCAGTTCCCAGTCCCACGTTGGATTATCAGCGATAGCATCTCCACGCATATAAAGTTCATCCGGAAGTTCCAGATCGGAAACAGAGATATCGCCTGTCCTGGTCAGTGTCAGCGTTCCGGCGTTCAAGTCGATTTCGACAGTGTATTCACCGAAAGTAAAGCCACTGATTCGTGATGGGTAGATATCACCTCCTTGAGGCGCTTTCAGATATTCCACATCAATGGTCATATCCTGCCATGATTCTGTAGCCTTGGCTACCACGCACCATTCCGAGGTCTCGTCATCCGGATAGAATTTAAGAGCGGCATCGTTCGACGTCCAGATCCTGACGCCTTCAGCCTTGTAGGTGCCTTCGCCTGTTTTTGCGATTTCAGTTCCCAAGGCACGGTCATTGGATCCGATAGCTGAGCCTGCCGCTACCAATGCATCCGGAAATACTATAGCTTCTGCATAGGTAGTGACATTTACTGTTACCTTGTTGGACTGCATTGCTTCGGCACTTTCATCTGCTGGTGTAGCATAAACAAGGGCCTGGATGTCCACTGCACTTTCTGTCTCCGCTCCGAGTTCCTCTACGAGAATCGTATTCAGTTCGGCATTGGTAAAAGACGCTGTCAGCCCTTTCCCGAGAGTCTTGCTGTACGGCTCTGTGAAAATATCTTTTGAAGAAAGATTCAAATAAAGTGTGTAGGATACATCTGCATCGCTTTCCCCGTCCTTGGCTGCGGTCCAGCTGAAAGTTACAGCGGTCTGGTCTGCGGATTCATCTGCAAGAACGACGGATTCTTTGTCGGAGCTCAGTACAGGGGCTGTTACCTCGCCTGACGGCGTCCCCTCGTTTCCGTCGCCGGTAGGCTCTGTTTCATCTTTGGTGCATGAAAGCAATGTCATTGCGGACATGGCCAATACACCGAATGCGGAAATAAATAATGATTTCGTTTTCATTGTGCTATTAATTTTAGAGATTGTTTTTCTGTTCCCGGGCGCTGTCTGCCGGAGTTTGTCCTCACGTCATCAGCCCATGGTTTTACACAAAGGTAACCTTTTGAAAATACCGTCCGCCCTGCTGATATAATCGGGTAAAAGATTGATAAAATAGTATCAATGAGCGCAATCCATGTCCGGTTGTATTATAGAATCCAATGCTGATACTATTTTATCATTATGATAGCGGAAAGATATCAGATATGGTGAAAAGCCGTACTTTTATCTCCCGTAACCGCTCGGCGTATGTGCCGATGATGAAAAAATTTCACTGAAACAATGAGTAAATTAATATCAGAACTGCAATCGGAATACGAGAATTTAGTCAACAGAAAAAATTCGGTTTTATCCACCAACGGAGTCTGGGAAAGATACCGCTACCCTGTCTTGACAGCAGCTCATACTCCTCTTTTCTGGAGATACGACATGAATCCGGAGACCGACCCGGACGGAGAGGAGATATTCGGCATAAACGGCGTATTCAATGCCGGAGCCATCAAATGGCAGGGGAAATACGTATTGGCGGCGAGGGTCGAGGGAGCCGACAGAAAATCTTTCTTTGCCTTGGCGGAAAGTCCCAACGGCATCGACCATTTCGTGTTCCGGCCTCATCCTCTGAAATTCGACTATTTCCCCGATGAGACCAATGTTTATGACATGAGGTTGGTGAAGCACGAGGACGGATGGATATACGGGCTTTTCTGTGCCGAGAGCAAGGATCCGTCGGCAGCACCAGGAGACCTGTCTTCGGCCGTGGCTGCATGCGGAATCGTGAGAACGCATGATTTGATCGAATGGGAGCGGCTGCCGAATCTCAAGAGCAGTTCGCAGCAGCGCAACGTGGTCCTGCACCCGGAATTCGTGAACGGGAAATACGCCCTGTACACGAGGCCTCAGGACGATTTCATAAATGCCGGTCTCGGAGGAGGAATCGGATGGGCGCTTGTCGACGATATGGCTCATGCGGAAGTCCGGGAAGAAACCATCGTGAATACGAGGGCATACCATACTGTCAAGGAATTGAAGAACGGTGAAGGTCCTGCCCCTATCAGGACTTCAGAAGGCTGGCTGCATCTTGCACACGGCGTGAGAGGCTGTGCTGCAGGTCTGCGGTATGTGCTGTATGTCTATCTGACTTCGTTGGAGCGGCCATGGGAAGTGACTGCCGAGCCGGCAGGGTATTTTATGGCTCCGGCAGGGGAAGAAAGGATAGGAGACGTGTCGAACGTCCTTTTCTGCAACGGATGGATAGCCGACGAGGACGGAAAAGTCTTCATATACTATGCTTCGAGCGACACGAGGATGCATGTCGCCACTACGACTGTGGAGAAGCTGCTTTATTACTGCCGTCATACCGGAGCCGACGGCCTGACCTGGAGAACATCGGTGGACAGGCTCGACAGCATCGTCGACAGAAACTTGGAATATCTCGGAGGAAATCATAAGGACTCCGGTATCGCGTGAGGAGGGCGAATCCATCCTCTTGAACTGCTGAAAACTATAGCGGACAAACATGAAATTATACGAAAAAATAGGTTACGGTCTCGGAGACACTGCATCTTCCATATTCTGGAAGCTGTTCGGGGTCTATCTCATGTACTTTTACACCGATATTGTGGGGATAGACGTCGCTGTCGCCGGCACCATGTTTTTGGTGACGAGAATCTGGGACTCTTTCTTCGATCCCATTGTCGGTATCATTACCGACAGGACAGAGACGAAATGGGGAAAATTCCGTCCGTATCTGCTCTGGATGGCTGTCCCGTTCGGAGTGATGGGCGTTCTCACCTTTTCCTCTCCGGAATTCACCCTTTCATGGAAAACAGGATTCTCTTACCTGACATATTCCCTGATGATGATGGTGTATTCCCTCATAAACGTGCCGTACGGTACTTTGCTCGGTGTCCTTTCGGACAATCCGCAGGAAAGGGTGTCGCTGTCGTCGTACAAGATGGCTTTTGCCGCAGGCGGCAGCATCCTCGCATTGGCTCTGATAGAGCCTCTCGTGGACCTGTTCGGCGGCGATGCGGCAGGGGCTGGAAGCTGGACGCGTGCCGTATCGGTGCTTGCCGTACTTTCCGTGGCCCTGTTTTTCGCCACATTCTTTCTGACCAAGGAAAGGGTCAGGCCCGTATCTGAAAAGAGCCATTCGCTGAAAAACGATTTTCTCGACCTTGTCAGGAATGTCCCGTGGTGGATACTGTTGGGGGGGGGTATATGCGTATTGCTTTTTAATTCCATAAGGGAAGGCGGAGCCGTCTACTATTTCAAATATTACGTCCTGTCCCCGGATGCTCTTTTTTCCGGTGTTCCGGCAGTGACCCTTTACCTCGTCCTTGGACAGGCATTCAACATCGCGGGTATCGTCCTCATCCCGTATGTTTCGGCGAAAATCGGGAAAAAGGGAGCCTTTATCCTGATGATGAGCATAGTGGCTGTCCTCAGCGGTTTCTTCTGGTTCATAGGTCCAGGCGACATCGTGCCGATGATGGTCATGCAGTCCCTTATCAGCTTGGCGGCCGGCGGTATCATGCCGCTTCTGTGGTCCATGTATGCCGATGTGGCCGACTGGTCCGAATGGAAGACAGGCAGAAGGGCTACCGGACTGATATTTTCGTCCTCTTCCATGTCCCAGAAGCTCGGCTGGTCGCTCGGTGGAGCCATGACGGGCTGGCTGCTCTTCCTTTTCGGATTCGAGCCGAATGTGGAACAGACAGAAACCGCCATCCGCGGAATCCGGCTTATGCAGAGCGTTCTGCCGGCATGCGGCGCGATAGCGTCAGTGATTTTCATGATTTATTATCCTCTTGGCGAGAAAGTGATGGCCGGAGTGTCCTCATCTCTGAAAGAACAGCGCGGAGAGGCCGTGCGGAAGGAGGTGTGATATGGACAAGTTCAATGTACTGTCGGAGATACCTCCTATCGCTCCTGAGGACAGTTTCGTGCTTTTCGAAAGGCACAAGATGGATTTTTCATTCCCTGTCCATATCCATAACGAGTGCGAGCTGAACTATGTCAGCGGAGCTGCCGGGGCAATACGGGTGGTAGGAGACAATATCGAGGAAATCGGAGACAGGGATCTCGTCCTGATTGCCGGGAGCAGGCTCGAGCATGCATGGTTCAACGGACACAAGGCTCCGGATGCCGAAATCACCGAGATTACCATCCAGTTTTCTCCAGAGCTCTTTTCGAGCGGACTTATAAACAAGACACAGTTTTTCGCGATAAAAAAACTGTTCGAAGCGGCGAAAAAAGGGGTAGCATTCTCTCCGAAGGCCATAGACGAAGCGGAAGTTCTCATTGCCCGGATGGGCGAAAGCCGTGGATTCAGGTCTATCCTCCTTTTCCTCGACCTGCTGAATACGATAGCGTCTGATACCGATTACAGGATATTGTCGCAGTATTCGAGCTCGGCGGATTCTTCGGCGCAGTACGACAGCCGGCGGATTTCGAGGATAATGAAGTATCTGAATGCCAACTACAACCGCGACATTACCCTTGAAGAGATAGCCTCCGTAGTGAACATGAGCATTCCTACGTTCAGCCGCTTCATCAGGCAGAGGACGGGGAAAAGTTTTGTCAACTGCCTCAACGATATCCGTATCTCTGTGGTGTCCAAGCGTCTGATAGAGGAGCCTACCCGTACTGTTTCGGAGATAGCTTTCGAGTGCGGTTTCAGCAATCTCTCGAATTTCAACCGCGTATTCAAGAAAAAGAAGGGAATGACTCCGCAGGAGTACCGCTCCATCTTTTTCAAGAGATATATGATTGTATAACACACACATAATTAACAAACGATGAAGCGTATTATTCTTTTTATGACGATGGCGGCATTCATGTCCTGCACATCATGTTCGGAAGACGATTCCGTGA
>CALUSD010000218.1 GCA_944323295.1 uncultured Bacteroidales bacterium
TATTGCCGGGTATTCCGGCATTCTTACAGTCGCCAATACCGGGGAAGGATGGCTGAGCTGGCTGATGCGCGACATCGTTTCCTCTCCGATTTCATCGCGGCGATACACGTTTTCCACCTCGAATTCCGAAGCCATGGCCTCTGCGACCATTTTTTCGCCTTCGACGATGAACAGTCCTAATTCGTCCCTGAACTTCTTCTGCGACAGGGATCTCAGCCGTTTTATTTCGTTTGAGGATAACTTTTGCATGATAGCGAGCTCACTATTAACAGATTTTGCCGGTTTGTCAGGACGGGTGCAATGCAAGGCGCCAAGGGTGAGAGGGGAGGGAGTTTACTTTCGTAAATGACCGACCCCGAATCCCGCAGCAACGCCGCAGTGCGCCCGTTCCGGCAAGCCGGATCAGTAGCCGAGGATTTTCAGCATCGACTTATACGTCTGCTCCTTGCTGAAAAGTTTCGTATAGTACTCCCCGTTCTCGTCGCGGTCGATGATGATGTATTTGGGCGCAGGCTGGAGGCAGTGCTGCAGTCCGCCGAATCCGGAAATGGACTCCTGGTATGCGCCGGTATGGAAAAATCCTATATACAGAGGATCTGTCCTGTCTTCCATGATAGGAAGGAAGATCGCATTCGCATGGGAGTCGGCGTTGTAATAATCCTGGCTGTCGCATGTAAGTCCGCCGAGGAATACGCGCTGGTACTTTTCGTTCCATTTGTTGATAGGAAGCAGGATGAAGCGCTGTTTGATACCCCAGGTGTCGGGAAGAGTGGTCATGAATGAATTGTCTATCATATACCATCTTTCCCTGTCGTTTTGCTGTTTCATGTCCAGGACCTGGAAGATGGTCGCGCCGGATTCTCCTACGGTGAAACTTCCGAATTCGGTAAATATGTTTGGCTCAGGGATTCCGCGTGCGTTGCACATGGTCTTGATCTGCAGGATGATTTCTTCAGCCATATACTCGTAGTCGAAATCCATGGCGAGTGAATTTTTGATAGGGAAGCCGCCTCCTATGTTCAGTGAGTCGAGTTCCGGACATATCATTTTCAGATCGCAGTAGACATTTACGCATTTGGCCAGTTCGTTCCAGTAATATGCCGTGTCCCGGATGCCTGTATTTATGAAGAAGTGGAGCATTTTCAGATGGAACTTGCTGCTCTTGCTTATGATATTTTCGTAGAACGGAAGGATGTCGCTGTAGCGGATGCCGAGGCGGGAAGTATAGAATTCGAAATTAGGCTCTTCCTCGGACGCTATGCGGATTCCGATGTTGACCGGAACATTGATCAGGGCATCGAGATCCTGCAGTTCATGCATATTGTCTAAGACCGGAATGATGTTGTGCCAGCCGGAATTGGCGAAATTCGCGATATTCTCGATGTATGCCGGCTTCTTGAAACCGTTGCAGACGATATAGAGATCCCTGTCCACCGCCCCTTCCGCTTCGAGCGCTTCTATGAGATTCAGGTCGAATGCGGATGATGTCTCTATGTGTATGTCGTTCTTCAGCGCTTCCCTGAGCACGAATTCGAAATGAGAACTTTTCGTGCAGTAGCAATAGTGATAGCTCCCCTTGTAGTCCGCTTTGGCCATGGCGACGTTGAACATCCTCTTGGCTCTTTGTATCTGGGAGGATATTTTCGGCAGATAAGTGATTTTCAACGGAGTTCCGTACTGGTTGATTATGTCCATCATGTTGATTCCGTGAAAGTAGAGTTCTCCGTCCTCTACCTTGAATTCGTCTTGCGGAAACTCGAAAGTCTGGTCTATCAGATCGATGTACTTGTTCTTCATTCCGATAATGCAATTAAGTTACTTCAACGATATTTTCCCTGTCCGACATTGCCGGATTCCAATCCGGCTGCAAATATATCACTATTATTCGTCTTTCATATATTTAATTTTGAAAATATCCGCGTTTGAAATAACTTTGCGTGATATGAAGGTTTCTACGGGGGTAATAATAGCGGTATCTGTACTTTTCTTCTGGTCTTGCAGCACGACGAGGGTGCTCCAGGAGGGAGAATTCAGGCTTGCGAAGAACGAACTCAGTGTCGTGAATGACAAATCGTTCAATACAAATCAGATAGAGCCGTATCTCAAGCAGAAGCCGAATTCGTATTTCATATTCGGATGGAATCCCTTCCTGAATGTTTACAACTGGTCGAACGGGAAAGGCAAAGGCTGGGACAAATTCGTTCAGAAAATCGGTGTGCCTCCGGTTGTGTACGATCCCGAGTTGGTGGAAAGTTCGGTGGAGAACATTACCCGGCATCTGGAATATTTAGGATATTTTCATTCCGACGTCGATACGCGGATAGAAGTCAGGAAGCGCAGGGTTTACGTGAACTACGACATTACCCTCGGGAAAAGGTATCCTGTCAAGAAAATCGACATTTCTGTTCCGGCAGGCGATTTTGCCGAAGAGTTTTTCAAGGATACGGCATCGCTGGCCGTCAGACCCGGTGTCCCGCTGTCCGAAAACATGCTCGATGCGGAGACCGACAGGATAACATCCTACATGAGGAACAGGGGATTCTATACTTTCAACAAGAATTATTTCTTTTTCGAGGCGGATACGATTTCTTGCCGGGATTCCGCAATCCTTGCGATGACGGTGAACAATTATACGAGGAACGAAACTCCTGCGGATGCAAGACCCTTGTGCCGGTTCACCATCGGAGACGTTTCCATTTCTTATCCTGCGGATCTTAAATTCAGGGAAAAGGTCCTGATGGACCTCAATACCATCAAACCAGGCAGCCCGTACAGTGAAAGGTTGGTAAATACGGCATACAACAGGCTATCTTCTCTGCGTGTATTCAGCAGTGTCAACGTCGAGATGACGCAGCGCGATACGAATATCGTGGATTGTGAGATAAACCTTTCCCAGTCCAAGCTGCAGGGTTTCAAACTGAACGTCGAAGCATCTTCGAATTCTTCCGGACTGTTCGGCGTGTCTCCCCAGCTGTCGTATTACCATAAGAATATTTTCAGGGGCGGAGAGTGGCTGAATCTGAGTTTTATGGGAAATTTCCAGTTCAAGTTCAACGACAAGATCCGTTCCAATGAATTCGGTGTGTCGGCAGGGCTCAGTTTTCCGAAGTTTTTTCTTCTCCCGTACCGCCTTTTCCCGGTTTCCGTACCGCGGACGGACATAAACTTCTCTTACAATTACCAGAGCCGCCCGGAATATACGCGAAATATCATTTCCACATCCTACGGATATACGGGAAACTATCGCGGCCGGCTGTTTTATCAGATTTACCCCCTGCAGTTCAATGTCGTACGTCTTTTCGATTTGGACCAGTCTTTTTTCAATACCCTCGCCCGCGACCCGTTCATGAGAAACGCCTACCAGGACCACTTCGATCTCGGGTCAGGCGGGACGCTGTATTATACGACCAATGCTGACGTAGTGCCTCGGACGTCTTTTTTTTACGTGCGTTTTCAGGGAGATATTGCCGGAAATCTTCTCAGTGCCTTCAAGCCGTTGATGCGCAGGGACGAAAGCGGAGCCGGAATGATTTGGAATACTCCGTTTTCCCAGTATGTGAGGGGTGAGGTGACGGTAGGAAAGACCTGGCGATTCGGAAGAAACGACGGCCAGGCCTTGGCGACGAGGTTTTTGGCAGGGGCCGGATATGCTTACGGCAATTCGAATGCGCTTCCGTTCGAGAAACATTTTTACGCAGGCGGAGCGAACAGTCTTCGCGGATGGCAGGCCAGGGCAGTCGGTCCCGGACTGGCACCTTTGGACAAGACTTTCACCATCGCCAATCAGACGGGGGACATGAAGATAGAGGTAAATGCGGAGTATCGTTTCAATATGTTCTGGAAGGTGGACGGTGCCCTTTTTATCGATGCAGGAAACGTATGGACATTGAGGGATACCGGAGGTGAAGACAGTGCCGAATCCAAACTGATGATGAAGACTTTCGCCAAGAGTATCGCCGCAAACTGGGGCTTGGGTATACGTCTCGATTTGAACTTTTTAGTGTTGAGGCTCGATATGGGCATGAGGCTGCATGATCCGGCGCGAGCTGATGGTCAGCGGTGGCTCAGGCCGGGCCAATGGTTGAAGAATGACGGTTTTGCAGTGCATTTTGGAGTGGGATATCCGTTCTGAGAAGATTCCCGCGCAGCCGTCGTACCGCTGCCGATTAGAATGCCGGTGTGAAATTCCGGATAATCCAGAAGGAAATGACGATGATGAGAATGATGTAGATGGCCGTTCCATGGTATAGAAAACGGTTTATTCTGGCGGTGACCGCCAATGTTTTCGTATCGCGGCCGAGCGCGGCCATGCCTTTCAGAATGAAAAAGATCAGAATATATGGAATGGCTATGACAACAAGTATATTGTAATGCAGGGCACCTGCAATATCTCCGTTCAGAATGCTGTGAATCGCCCTTTGAGAACCGCATCCTGGACATTCGAGTCCTGTAAGCAGGAAAAAAGGGCATTTCGGGTACAGCTTGCCTGATTCAGGGTCTCCGATACCGTAAAACAATATTGCCGCGATAACGAACAGTATCGCGGCAACTGTTATTATCGGGACTTTCCGTTTCATCCGATTTCTCCGGTCAGCCCTTTACAGCAGATGCGTAAAGAACAAGTCGTCGTCTGCCCACCATGCGGCCCATGTGACACCGGCCAGAATGAGTATAATGTATGCAATCCAAAAGAGGAACAGCAAGGCAATTCCCCATAGCGACCAGTTTTTCGCCTTGCGGGAAAATATCCTGGCATCTTCGTAATAGCCTGAATTCCATGCCGAATCCACCCGGGCCGCATATATGATACCTATTATGCCGAACGGTAAGCAGCAGAATAGTGTCACCAATATCGCCAGGACTAAATATGTTTTCGGGCGCTGTCCGTTATCGCCGTATCTTGAAACGTCCCGTGTACCGGCTTCCTGCTGGTCGAATCCGCAGTTCGTGCAGAAACGGGAGCCGTCGGCTATTTCAGTTCCGCAGTTTTTACAATACATGTTATGAATCAGAATAAAGGTAAGGTCTTGTCGTTATCTACGTACTTCGCATAGAAATCGTCGTCCGTCATCGTGAGCATGTATATGCCCTGGACAAGCATCAGCAAAGCCCAGATAGAGCAGGAGCAGATAGTCAGGACAATGGAGATGACGCCTGCGGTATTCTTGCCGAGATAGAAGTAATGTATGCCAAGTCCGCCGAGGAAAATCGCCAGAAGTCCTGCCACCAATTTATCTTTCCTGTTATTGCAAACAACCGCCGGCCGGGCTATTTCAGCGCCGCATGTCGGGCAGAATTTGACATTTGCCGGAACTTTTGTTCCGCATTTCGGGCAAAATACATCTTTGATTACAGGTGCTCCGCAATGAGGGCATACCGTGGCGGCATCCGATATCTCCCTGCCGCATTCCGTGCAATTGATTAAAGCCATAATTCGTTTTTTGTATCAGTAAGTTTCGATTTTCCGTATATCCGCCGTAAAGGCATATCCATACCGACAAAGATAACTAAAATTTCCATATCGTCATTGCTAATTCCGAAAGTTTGCTTATCTTTGCATTCCGTTCGCACGAAATAGTATTTACATCGTTTCGTCCAGCGGATTTTGACCATAACATACCAAACGCGGAAATAGCTCAGTTGGTAGAGCATCAGCTTCCCAAGCTGAGGGTCGCGAGTTCGAATCTCGTTTTCCGCTCATTCAAGCCGCTGCATCCGGAGGATGGGGCGGCTGTTTGTTTATAATGGCTATGAGCTTGCTCATTAAGACATTATAAACAAATAGGAGCATGAGCGAAGCTCATCAGCGGCTTGAATGAAAGTGCCTCCCCGGCGAGGGGATTTGAGATGTCGGAGCACAGCGACGAAATCTCGTTTTCCGCTCAGTCATTATCAAGCAGTTATAGAGATGTGACTGCTTTTTTGTTGCTCCGGTTTACACCCCATTTAAGAGGCTTCAAAACACTTTGTGTAAGCAGATGTGTAAGCAATTTTATCATGCTAACTATTTCTGTAGAAGCAATTTGCTACAAAGTTCGTCCACTTCGTGACAACACCTATCCTCTAATGCTTCGTCTGACACAGCACAGGAAGCGGAAGTACATATACCGCTGATTCTCGAAATCCAGAGGACACGCAAGGTTTATATCTACGAGCCGAGGGAAGATGTGGATATTGAAGTCATTTATCTGCCGGACTTTGAGACGCGAAACGAGAAGAAACGAGATTAGACTCCTAATATATTAGGTATAGATTCCAGATAAGGTGGAAATTTAGTTGGAAGCGTCTGCCTGTTAAATATAACTTGTTCTAATCCAGATAAATCTATTTGACAGTCGCTGCAGAAGATTGTCAGCCATAATAAAATTAGTTTTGTATATACTGGGAGAGCGGTTGAAGTTCTCCCTTTTCTGTATAGTTGAGATTGGCTTCCGGAAAAATTTGGAATGGATTTGACAGACACTTTATCTGATTATAGATAAAAAGATTATATTTGCAAAGAAGCCACTAAATATTTACGATTATGACACAGATGATATTGAACATAGAGAATCCGGACATTATTCCAAGTCTGCGGAAAGTGTTGGG
>CALUSD010000219.1 GCA_944323295.1 uncultured Bacteroidales bacterium
AGCCATGGACCGCAGACGACGTCCGTGCCTTCGGCTGATACATGGTTGGCTGACGCCAATGCCGCTGCGGCTGAGAATAGGATGGTAATGAATTTTTTCATTTTATAAATAGGTTTTAATATAAATATCTTATTTGGCAGATGTCTCGACTGCGCTCGACATGACGATGAGGCAGATCCCTCGACTACGCTCGACATGACAATGAAACAGATGTCTCGACTGCGCTCGATATGGCAATGAGGCAGATCCCTCGACTGTGCCTGCGGCTCCGCTCGGGATGACACCGGGGCGGCTACCGGGACAATGCGGATAGGCCGCCCTGGAGGACAGGAATGACCATGTTCCACGACTTGGTCGAATTCTCGAAACCGCCAGGCCCGTCCATGGTGGCAAAAAAGATATGCGTCATCCGGCCGTCCGCGTCGAACAGGATAAAAGGCCGTTCGAGCTGCCCCTGCACGGTGACAGAGCCGTCCTCCCACTCGACCGCCCTGGAATATGCCTTGGCATCCTTGTCGAGAGTCCAATGTATGCCGTCGGCCGAATGCGCCATGACTCCGCCGCCTTTCTCTCCTGTGTACAGTCCCTTGTGATCCTTGAAAATGACATGGAATCCGGTACTGTCCTGCCACAGGAACGGATCTTCCTCAGCTTCTCCCTCCCGGCTGAGACGAAGTATCGGCTTCTTGTCATTGAGAACAGTGTAGGGCCCTTCTATCGATGGCGCCGATGCGACGCCGAGAGCCATCCCGGAATAGCCTCCCTCATCGTCCGTGTAGGCCCGTCCCTTGAAAATCATCATCACGGAGCCGTCATCCAAAATCACAGGGGAAGGGTTCGAAGTCAGATAGCTGTAAAACGTATCCGGCTCCGTATCGAGCAGCGGTCTGTCGAATCTGGTCCACGGTCCGTACGGAGAATCGGCTACGGCAAGTCCGATTCTTTTGTTCGCCCGTCCGACCACGCACCACTTGCTGTCCAAAGTCAGGTCGTCGTATGCAGGAGTTTCGAACGGATGCGTCGACCCCATGTAGATAAGATAATATTTGCCGTCATGCCTGAAAATACGCGGATTGTGAGTAGAACGGCCGTCCCAGTACTGTGCCCCTCGCGCAGGCAGGGCGACATCGCTGAATTCATACGGGCCTTCCGGTCTCGAAGATACCGCATGGACTATTTCTGATGCTATCATCCATCCGGGATGGAACGGCAGAGACTTGGGGAAACGCGACACGAACATGTGATACATGCCGTCGTCGCCGGCAATGACGGAACTGCCCCAGACCCAATACCCTTCGGACTCGAATGCCGGAGCCGTACAGGCTTTGCCGAGGCTGTGGAAAAGCATGTTTTCCGAATTTCCTTTAAGCCATGCAATATCGCCTGTACTTTGGGCATAAGCATGGCCTACTGTCGCCAATACGGCCAAAAATATCGTGACAAATTTCATATATAAGCGGTTTATATGGTTTTTCGGGAATCAAACTGCGCTGTGGGGGGGGGTAGAAGCGGTGCCGCCCTTGCGATAAGCCTGCGGGATGATGCCGTATTTCTCCTTGAAAAACCGGCTGAACTGTCGAGGAGATGAAAATCCGAGCCTGTCCGCTATTTCCGAGATATTCAGTTCGGGGTTTTCCCTGAGAAGCACGGCCGCCTTTTTCAGCCGGAAAGTCAGAATGAAATCGGCGGGAGTCAGCCCCGTGATGGACTTGAGTTTGGAGAACAGCTTGGTTCTCGAAATGCCGATTTCGGACGTCAGCATGTCCGGATTCATCCCGGTATCGTCTATATGGTCTTCAATGACTTTGGTCACCTGTTCTATCAGTTTTTTGTCGAGAGGATTCGTGGCGAGCATCTGCGGCGTCGTCTGGACTTCACTGCTGAACTTTTCCCGGAGCATCGCCCTGTTGTTTACAAGATTGTTGCATCGGGCCAAAAGGATGTCCAAGTTGAACGGTTTGCTTATATAGTCATCAGCACCTGCATAAAGCCCTTCGAGATTCTGCTGCACGGTAGTCCTGGCAGTCAGCATCACTACCGGAATATGGCAGGTGGTCAGATCTGTCTTTATCATCCTGCACAGGTCCGTCCCGGACATTTCCGGCATCACAATATCGCTGACCACTATGTCCGGAAGGCTTTGCACGGTTATTTCCCAGGCCTGCTTGCCGTCCGGTGCCGCCAATACGGTATAAAAAGGAGAGAATATGTCCGTCAGCATCTTTCGCAGTCCGTCATTGTCCTCGGCTATGAGCATGGTATATTTCTTTTCCCCGGCAGACATGCCGTCAGGCTTGTTCTCAATGGCTTCCGGCCTTTCCGCATATTCTCCGGCCTTTAGTTCCGGAAGCTCGGTCATGGCTATGTCCGGGCCTGTTTCGGACCTGAGCTGTTCTTCGGAAAAATGCGAATTTCCTGTCGACAGGAATACCTTGAAAGACGCACCTTCATCCGGTCTGCTGTAGACTTCTATCCTCCCGTGATGCAGCTCGACTATGCCCTTGCACAGCGACAGTCCTATACCTGTCCCGGTGTACGTGTCCGACTGCTGGTATTCGCTCTGATAGAAACGGTCGAATATGCGGTCGATGTCCTGGGCCGGTATTCCGCTGCCGTTGTCATTGACTTCCACTACGGCCTCGGGTCCGTCGCGTCGTACTACCACTGAAATCCTGCCACCGTCTTTGGTATGTTTGAAAGCATTGGAGATGAGGTTGTTCAATACCTTCTGCATCTGCTTGGGGTCGAACCATATCCTGATGTTGTCCTCGGTCTTGACGAAATCGAAATCAATTTTCCGGGTATTAGCATATTCCTTGAACAGCAGGAATGTCTCATAGGCAAATTTGACGAGGTTGTGCTCGCCCGCCCTTATCTGCATGTGTCCGTTTTCGAGTTTGCTGAAATCCAAAAGTTCCGTGATCAGATCCTGCATCTGGGAGCTGCTGCGATAGATCGACAGTATCTTGTTGTAGATTTCCGGAGAAATGTTTTTCATTGCGAGGAGCATCTCGGTATTCCCGGATATGAGGGTCAGTGGAGAACGGAATTCATGCGAGATATTCGTGAAAAACCGAATTTTGGACTTGTTCAGGGTCTCGATATCTTCCGCCCGTGATTTTTCGTATTTCAGCGCCTCTTTCAGGTGGACATGGTTCTTGTAGTTTCTGATTATGAAATAGAGTATGCCGCCGCCGAAGAGGATATAGAGCAATATTGCCCACCAGCTTTGCCAGACCGGCGGAAGAACGATTATTTCCAAACTGCGCGAATATTCGGAGGACATGCTGTTCCCCGGTCTGACCGTCAGGGTGTATTTCCCTTTGTCGAGATGCGAAAAAGTCACGACCGGTTTCCCCTCCATGCTCGTCCACTTCTGTGAAAGCCCGTCCATGTAATACTCGAGATTCTTTTCGTCGTCCGAAACATAGTCGGACGTCACATATTCGATACTGAAAATCGACTGTGAGGATTTCAGAACGAGCCTGTCCGTTTCAGAGAGCGGCTTTTCCAAAATCCCGTCTTCCCCTCCGGCATGGATAGTCTGTCCGTGGACCGTGAGTCTGAACGGAACTATGGCATAACCGGGCGGAACAGTGCCGAGGTTTTCTTCGCTGAATGCGATCATGCCGTTGTTGGTCCCGACGAAAATCTCATCCTCCGACGTGATGTAAAGGGCCTTTTCGTTTATGCTTGTCAGCGGGATGCCGTTTCCTCTGTCGTAGTTTGTAAAGGTAAACGTCGAATCTTCAAGGATGGAAAAACCTACGTCGGTGGTAAAAATAAGTCTGCCTGACGGCAATTCCGAGACGTTGTAGACGCGGTTGCTGGCAATGCCGTTCCCGGCTTCGTCGAGATTCACGAAATCATCCGTGCCTGGACGGTAAAGGTCTATGCCGTTGAGGTTGCTGCAGAACCAGAGCCGGCTCTTGCTGTCCTGATACACGCAGTTTACGGAATTGCTGCAAATGCTGTTCGGCTCGTCCGGATCATTGCGGTAGTTTTTCAGTTCTCCTGTCGCGGAATCCCATGCGTAGGCCCCGTTCGGAACTCCGTATATCCATACTATCCCGCTTGAATCCACGGTACATCCCATGGCGTCGATGATATTTTCCGCCCCTTCCGCCTTCAGCCTTTCTGCTTTGCCGGTAGCCGGGTCGAACAGGCAGACGCCTTTGTCGGTTATCACTACCAAATCTTTCCCGACATGCGAGATGTCCTTTATGACATCGGATATCAGAGACGAAGCGTTTTCCGGATCATAGCGGTAATTCGAAAATGTCCCGGTCCTCAGGTCGAGCCTGTTGAGTCCTCCGAGATGCGTCCCCACCCACAGGATATTCTCTGCGGGATCATAGTACAGCGCGGTTACATTGTTGTGCGATATCGAATTTTGCGAATCCGCATGCCTGTACCATTTGAAATGCTTCCTCGAACTGTCTATCCGGTCGAGGCCGCCGCCGTCGGTAGCTATCCACAGATTCCCGTCCCTGTCTTCCGCGAATTCCCTTATCATGTTGGAACTTAGCCCCTCCGTACTGTCGGACGCCCGGCTCCAATGCCTGAACGTTTTGTCTCCCGCAGGTGAAAGATAAATCCCGTCGAAATATGTCCCGGCCCAGATGTTTCCCTGCCTGTCGCACATCAGGCTCCAGATGGAGGAATATCCGGCGCTTCCTTCGCTGTCCGAATAATAGGAAAAATCACCGGAGGCGGGGTCGTAAATGTCGATTCCGTTGAATGTCCCTATCCAGATGTCCCCGTCGGCATCCTGGCAGAAGCATCTTACGAAATCCGAACTCAGGGTATTTTTATCCGACGGATTCCTCCTGATGTTTCTGATTCCGTCCCGGTCTATGACATACATGCCGTCATGCCAGGTGCCTATCCACCAGCGTCCG
>CALUSD010000220.1 GCA_944323295.1 uncultured Bacteroidales bacterium
AAAGGGAACTGCTCGCAGAGTGAATTCGTGGCTCTCTGGCAGTTTACCGTAGAGTATCTCAGGGACGAAAAAGGCCTTCACAACCTTATCTGGGCCTATTCCCCCGACATGATTCACCTTTCTTCACGCGATGACTATCTCGAATACTGGCCAGGAGACGACTGGGTGGATGTGCTCGGATTGGATGCCTATGACAGGGCGTCGGTAGACTACGGTCACAGAGGCCTCCAGCTCGTAAGGATGTCCCAGGTGATCGCGGCGGAAAAGAACAAGCCGTTCGCCATCACCGAGACAGGATTGGAGAACAACGACCCGCAGTATTCTCCGGATTATTACAACGAAAAGTGGTGGACACAGATGCTTTACAAGATGATAGACGGTCAGCCGGTATCTTTTGCATTGGTGTGGAGAAACGGCGATCTTCCTACGAACGGCGGTCATTTCTTCAACGCTTTCAGGGGCTGTTACACGGAAGCCGATTTCCGCGAGTTCGCCTCCAAACCTAATGTGTTGCTTGAAAATGATTTGCCTGACATGTATCGTTAATCTGATGTTGCAATACCACATGCTGTACTGTCATTTCGACCGGAGGGCAAAGCCCGGAGTGGAGAAATCTGCAGTATTTCATGGATAAACCATTAAAAATGAAAAATACCGTTTTTATTGCCACGGCAGTGGCAACAATATCTTTTACTGCCTGTTCCGGCGGAACAGACAATGCCGACACTTCCGAAATAAGAAGTTTCATCTCGGAAAACTGGGATTCCACCATCCGTTTCACTCCGGAAGATGACGGTACACTGATAGGGCTTCCTTATCCGTACACCGTCCCCGGAGTCGGCAATACTTTCCCTGAAATGTACTATTGGGATACATATTTCACGAATGAAGGTCTCGTGCTCGACGGCAGGGTGGACCAGGCTAAGAACAACACCGACAACATGCTTTATCTCGTGGAGCGCTACGGAAAGATGCCGAACGGGAGCAGGACCTACTATTTGGACCGCTCGCAGCCTCCGTTTCTTTCCATGATGGTGGCGCGGGTCTATGAATACACGCAGGACAAGGAGTGGCTTGCCCGTGCGTATCAGGTGCTGAAAAAGGAATATGAATTCTGGATGACGCAGAGAATCGCTCCGGTGGGACTGAATCGTTATTCCACTTCCGCAAGCGATGAACTGATTCAGGAATTCATAGACACCGGGGGACGCAGGCTCGGTACGGATTTCAGGAAGAAGGGCATGACAGACGAGGAACTGTATGCGCTCGGGCGCAATTTCGCAGCAGAGGCAGAGTCCGGCTGGGACATGAATCCGAGATACGACCGCAGATGCGGGGATTTCTGCCCGGTGGACCTGAATTCGAATCTGTATCGCTATGAGACGAATTTCGCCAGGTTCGCTGAAATCTTAGGCTTGGATGACGAGATTCCGCAGTGGAAGCAGGCTGCCGAGGCGAGGAAGGAGAAAATCATGGCCCTGTGCTACGATCCGGAGAAAGGCCAGTTCTATGATTACGATTATGTGAACGACCATCGTTCCGATGTGGTCTCGGCTGCCATTTTCTCTCTGCTGTATGATGAGGTCGTGGACAGCGAATATGCGGCCAAGGTCGTGGCCGGGTTGAAAAACCTCGAGTTCGAATACGGGGTGGCAGTCTGCGAAAACAAACCGTACGACTATCGGTACCAGTGGTCTTACCCGAATTCATGGCCTCCGACTACGTACATCACCATCGCCGGTCTCAGAAACTATGGATATGAGGAAGAAGCCGTGCGCATAGCCAGGAAATACATCGCCATGGTGACCAAATCGTTCGGTCTGACCGGGCATCTCTGGGAAAAATACAATGTGACGGACGGAACGACCAACGTAAGCAACGAGTACGAAATGCCGACCATGCTCGGCTGGAGCGCGGGAACATTTATCTACGCGGATGAATTTCTGAAAGGAAACAAATAACTACATGATTATGAAACAAAACTTTTTAAAAACAGGCCGTTGGTTAGTGCCGGTACTGATGTTTCTGATGGTACAGACGGCATTCGGTCAGGCAAGACATGTCACAGGACAGGTTTGCGACAATGAGGGTGTCCCCGTCATAGGCGCAAGCGTGATCATAGAAGGCACTCTTACAGGTGTCATTACCGACGAGAACGGAAACTTCGCGTTGGATGCTCCGGACGGCAGCACTCTCGTAGTGGAATTTCTCGGATTCAGGGAACAGAAGGTGACCGTCACCTCTACACAGTCCAAGTTCGATATCGTGCTCGAGCCGGAGTCAGAGTATTTGGACGATGTCGTGGTGGTCGGTTACGGATATGTCAAGAAGAGCGACCTCACCGGCTCGGTAGCTTCGGTGAAGATGCAGGCTATCAACGATATCCCGGCAGGCTCCGTCGACGGACTTCTCCAGGGACGAGCCGCGGGACTTCAGGTCATGAACAACTCACAGGATCCGGGAGCAAGCTCCATCATCCGTATCAGGGGAAATTCCTCCATCAACGGGTCTAATACCCCGCTCGTAGTAGTCAACGGCTTCCCGATGGGAGATGCCGGAAACCTTTCCCAGATAAACCTCACCG
>CALUSD010000221.1 GCA_944323295.1 uncultured Bacteroidales bacterium
GTCTCCGAAGTATCGTCATCCGACACCTTGACCCTGAGACTTGCCCGGAACGGAGGTGCCGCCGCCCGTATGGAAAAGAATTTTTGAAAAATTTCAAAACAGTTTCATAAGAGTTTCCAAGAAAAAATAGTAAATTTGCACCCTATTTTGTGTCGGCAGCCGTAAAAACGGCGCAAAAACCGGAAAAACACGGGATTATTAATTCAAAAACAACGATAAATTATGCAAAGTAAAGGTGCTATCAGATTCGTGGCGATACTGCTTGCTCTTGCCTGCGTATGGCAGCTGATGTTTACCGTCGTGACCAAGGTCTGTGAAAACAAGGCGGTGAAATATGCTGACGAGGCAGTGGAAAAATTCAAGGCAAGTCCTGCCTACGACAGAGTCCCGGATGTGGACAAGGCTTATGTGCTCGACTCCATCAGGGAGGACAAGAACAAATGGTATTTGGATTCGATTTCATCTCAAAAAGTATATTTCGGATACACTTTCGATGATGTAAGAGAGAAGGAAATCAACCTCGGACTCGACCTGAAGGGAGGTATGAACGTGATGCTTCAGGTGCAGCTGGAAGATGTCGTTCAGGCTCTTGCCGAGAACAGCATGTCTCCGGAATACCAGCAGGCTTTGAGTTTGGCCATGGAGCGCAGCAAGACATCCGGTACGGATTTCATCACGCTGTTCGAGGAAGCCTGGGCCGAATGTGCAAACGGGCAAAGACTCTCCAATATCTTCATCGGATTGGACAGGAAGAACAAGACCGAAAACAAGAAACTGGAATCTACGGATGCCGAAATCATAGCCTTGATCCGCAAGGAAGCTGAAAGCGCCATAGCGAACTCTTTCGAAGTGTTGAGAAACAGGGTAGACCGTTTCGGTGTGACACAGCCGAATATCCAGAAAGTAGGAAACACCGGCCGAATCCTTGTGGAACTCCCTGGTGTGAAAGAGCCTGAGCGTGTGAGAAAACTTCTCCAGGGAACGGCATCGCTCGAATTCTGGACGACGTACGAGACCTCGGAGATTTTCCAGTACATGAACGAGGCCAACAGTATCATAGCCGAAATCAACAAGGAAAACGCCCTGACTGAGGAAGTCGAGGAAACTCCTGCCGCAGCCGACACTGCAAAGGATATCTTGGCCGAGGAAATCGAGGCCCAGGCGGCCGAATCGGCAGACTTCGCCGACTACGAAAAGGAAAATCCGCTTTTCGCCGTTCTGATGCCGCCAGTAGACCAGAGTGGAAGCGTCATGAGAGGTGCGACCATGGGTTATGCGCATTTCAGCGACACTGCAAAGGTGAACAGAATGCTCAACATGCCGGAGGTGAAAGTGCTCTTCCCGGACGATCTTATCCCTATGTGGTCCGTGAAACCGTTCGACAACAACCAGTATGAACTTGTTGCCATCAAGGCATCCCTCAACGGAGAGGCTGCCCTTCGCGGGGAAAGAGACCAGAAATTCATCACCGATGCCCGCGTACAGTACAACGGGGCAAGCCCTGAGGTATCCATGTCCATGAGCGCGGAAGCGGCAAAGGTATGGGCAAGACTTACAAAGGACAATATAAACAGACAGATAGCCATTGTCCTGGACAACATGGTCTATTCGCATCCTGTGGTAAATACCGAAATCACCGGCGGCAATTCGCAGATCAGCGGAAACTTCACTCTCGAAGAGGCTGAAGACCTCGTGAACGTGCTGAAATCAGGTACACTGCCGGCTCCTGCCAAAATCGTTCAGGAACAGGTGGTAGGTCCTTCGCTCGGTGCAGAGTCCATCAATGCCGGTTTCATCTCATTCATCATAGCCTTCCTCTTAGTGCTCGGCTATATGGTACTGTTCTATCATGGAGCCGGTCTGGTAGCCGATGCAGCATTGCTTTGCAACGTGCTTCTGCTCTTCGGTACATTGGTATCGTTCTCCGCAGTACTGACACTCCCTGGTATCGCAGGTCTCGTCCTGACTCTCGGTATGGCCGTGGATGCCAACGTGATCATATATGAGCGAATCAAGGAGGAGCTCCGTTCCGGCAAGGGTCTCGGCAAGGCTATTTCGGACGGATATTCGAATGCATATTCCGCCATCATCGACGGTCAGATCACTACGATTCTTACCGGTATCGTGCTCTTTATCTTCGGCTCGGGTCCGGTACAGGGCTTCGCCACCACATTGATCATCGGTATCGTGACTTCCGTGTTCACGTCCATCTTCATTTCGAGGATTATCTTCGATGACAGATTGGCCAAAGGGAAGAAAATCACGTTCGACAACAAGTTCACAAGGAATTTCCTCCAGAACACGACCATCGATTTCCTGAGCAAGAGAAAATACACATACGCCATATCTTCGATAGTCATCATCGTCTGCATCGTTTCCATGTGTACGAAAGGATTTACTTACGGTGTGGACTTCGCCGGAGGCCGTACTTTCGTGGTGAGATTCGACCAGCCGGTATCCGTTGAAGAAGTGAGGGCTTCTCTCGTGAAAGAATTCAACGGCGGTGTCGAGGCCAAGCAGTTCGGCGGCGAGAGCCAGATGAAGATCACTACGCAGTACCTTATCGAAGACAAGTCTTCGGAAGCCGATGCCGCAGTCGAAGAAAAACTCTACAATGCCGTGAAGGATTTCTATGCAGGCGAAATGAATCTCGATCTGTTTACTTCTACCGCAGTAAATCCTAACGGTATCATCAGTTCCGACAAGGTGGATGCTTCCATAGCCGATGACATGAAGCGCGATGCCATCATAGCCGTAGTCATCGCACTGTTGGTTATATTCATCTATATCGCCATCCGCTTCAAGAAATGGACATGGGGACTCGGAGGTACGCTCGGTCTGGCTCATACAGCCATCATCGTGGTCGGCTTCTTCTCTCTGTTCTCCGGCATCCTTCCGTTCAGTTTGGATGTGGACCAGACGTTCATCGCGGCCGTGCTGACCATCATCGGTTATGCCATCAACGACACTGTGGTGATTTTCGACCGTATCCGTGAATACAAGACGCTGCATCCTAAGATGCCGTTCGACGTGAATGCAAACCAGGCCCTCAACAGCACACTGTCCCGTACGATGAATACCAGTCTCACGACGTTGATAGTGATGATAGCCATCGCTATTTTCGGAGGCGAGGTTATCCGCGGTATGGCCGTCGCTCTCTGCGTCGGTATTGCAGTCGGCACATACGCGTCCATCTTCATCGCTACGCCTATCATGTACGATGTCACGATGGCCGTGCAGAGAAAAGCCGAAAAGAAACAGCTCGAGGCCAAGAAGAAATAATCCGACAGACAGACAGTTTCCATAAGAAAAGAGGGTTGACTATTCTTTCAAGTCAGCCCTCTTTTTTCAGTTACCTGTTCGATGGGATGCGGGACACGATTTTGTGATAGTTTTTGACTATTATGTTGCAGTCGGTTGCATTTTCTTTGTCAAAATTTGTAGAAAATCATTTCCAATGAGAACTGCAAATATCCGAACTGCCATGAAAATCCATTTCTGTTTTGCTGCCATACTTGTTTTGGTTATGGCAGGTTGCAGTGCTGTCCGGGATGACGGACAGGACACGCTACATGCTTTCGACGGGAAACTGTACAGTCTGTCAGGAGAAGAACTGAGCCTGTGGGGAGTCAATTTCCAGCCTTGCCTGAGCTGGGAATACCATTCGAGGCTTGAAAGACACGGCATTCAGGAAACATCGGAAGCACTGAAAAAAGTCGTGGACGACAATCTTCCTGAAGTGCTCAGAATGGGAGCGAATGCCATCAGATGTCATCTGACACCGGCAGATTTTACCGATGCCGACGGCAATCTCGTCGAAACCCCGTATCTCCATACGCTCGACTATATGATAGCGCAGGCAGCCGAACACGATATCCATGTAATCTTAGCTTTCATAAACCACATGGGGCACGCATACATTCCTGAATCCGTATTCAACCATGTCACGCGGGAAGACTGGATACAGGATCCCGACGTAGTCGCGAAATCCCGGACATATATCCGCGGCCTGCTTCAACGTATAAACTCCTACACCGGCAGACGGTATGCCGACGAGCCGGCAATAGCCCTGTGGGAACTCATCAATGAGCCGGCCATGTATGACTGGGATGCGGCACAGTCCCATGAAAATGCATTCAATGCATATAAGGCATGGGCAAAGCAGCATTCATACGCGGTTTCACAGGGAAACTGGCCTGCCTACAGGGAAGAAAGCCTGAAAGCATATATTGACGGCATGTACTCTATCGTCAGAGAATGTTCAGCCAAACAGCCTGTAATATGGAGCCATAACTGGCACCGTTACCGCAGCAGCGCGACAATGGATATCTTCAACGCCGCTCTTGCGTCATCCGTCGACGGAGTGTCCTTCTGCTGCTATCCAGGGCAGGACTTAGTGACACAAGACTATTGGAATCATCCGAAGGACCTCACTGACGAGGATTATTCCGAATGGTTCGACAAATGGTACGGAGAAGTATCAGGATACGGATGGGCACGCCTGCCCGAGTATGCGGACAGGATAAAGACAGTCTACGAATTCGAGACTTTCTTCAATCAGAGCGCATATCTGTACCCTGCCATGGCCCTGTATTTCCGCTCATTGGGAGTATCATCCGCGACGATGTGGACATATACCATGCAGGAATATGCTCCGTGGCACAGCGGCTCGCACTTTCTCAGTCTGACATGTACGCCGCACAAAACCGCATCTTTCATGGTAGCCGGAGAAATATTCAGACACACCGAGCCGGGAACAGCCTGGAACAGCGGAGTCAATGAACAGATCGGGCCGAATTATGCCATTTCCAGAAGCAGGGATCTCAGCATATGGTCAGACGAAGAACAGCTCATATACACCGGCGACATTACGCAGTGGGCACCTGTTGAAATCAGCGCAGGTGTAAAAAAGATTGCCGGAGTCGGCAGTTCTCCACTCGTGGAATACGACGGAACCGGGATGTATTTCATCGAAGACAAGGGGAACGAACTGCTCATAACCGTGGAACCTGACCATACCTGGGTCGGAGAGCCGTGGAACAGTCGGCAAAAAGGGCTTGTAAGCCAACTCGATTATGATGCGGCACACAAAATGTCGGTCAGTATGGATGCCTGGCCGAAAGGCCGTTATACCCTTTTCCGGATAGATGGCGATGAACGGACGGTCATATCGGAACTGTCGGATCTTACCGGCATGACGGTTTCTCCGGGAAAATATGCGGTAGTCCGATGAATTTCAATTTTGAATTTCATCGTTCACTCGTCAAGAATCTGTTTTTGAAATTTCAAAACAGATTCTAACTTTGAATCCGGTTATGGAATTGACAGACATTTTCAGAAAATCGATACGGAAAATCATTGTCACGGGCATCCTGATGTCCGTGACAATCATGACATCGCGGGCAGAAATCAGCGGACTGCATTTCAGAAATATTTCGATGGATTCGGGGCTTTCCGACAACATGGTACTGGCCATAGAAAAAGACAGGTACGGATTCATCTGGATAGGGACGTCGGAAGGTTTGAACAGATATGACGGATACCGGTTCGACATATACAGGAATCACCCGGACGACCTCTCGTCCCTGAGCTCTTCGTTCGTCAATGCACTGCTTTTGGACTCGGAAGGGAAACTTTTGGTCGGGACCGAAAAAGGGTTGAACATCTACGACTACAAGACAGACTCGTTCGAAAAATTCAAGGCGGCAAACGATTCCCTCAATCTTCTGACCACTCTGCGAATCCGTTCGATACACGAATATCGCGGCACCATCTACCTCGGCTCGTTAGAGGGCCTTATCTGTCTCGACAGGAACACCAGGCACATGAGTTTCTTCAAACTGTCACCCGGGAAAGGCAACGAAATGGCCAATGAAATACTGTGCATGACGCATGACAGATACGGAATGCTGTGGTTAGGCACATACGACGGGCTGTACAGATACAGTCCGGGCGACAACAGCTTCGAACGTTTCGATGCCCGAAGAAAAGAGAAGGGCGACATCGTCAACAATCTCATAAATGCCCTTTACATCTCCGAAAAGAATCCGGACCTTCTGTATATCGGCGGGCCGAGCGGACTGATGGTGTACGACGTACGCGAGCCCGGGCAAGAAATCGCATCCCTGAGAGCATCCGACGGAGGGGTGGATGACGAGATAAAAACCATCACGAAATACGATGACGACACCATAATACTCGGTACCGAAAACGGGCTTACTCTGTACAATACCGTCAGCAGGAAATACAAGACCTTCTACAGTTCCCTGTATGACGAAACATCCCTTCCGAGCAACCATATCAAGACATCGCGGCTTGATTCGGAGAACGGCATCATCTGGCTCGGCACCGAACACGGATTGGCCTGTCTCGACCTGAACAAGAAAAAAATCGACTTTACCCGGCTCACTACCGAGAGCGGACCCTACAGCACGAAATTCATCGCATACGATACCGATGTCTGGAACGGAGAGCTCTGGATGGCATCCCGGGACGGCGTCAGACGGGTGGACAAATACGGAAACGAAAGGAACTACACGTTGCAGGACGGCCTGTGCCACAGAATCTGCAAAAGTCTCTACCGGGACTCTTTCGGAACATTATGGGTCGGAACGAACAACGGCCTGAACTGGTACGACGAAGAGGAGGACCGTTTCCGGAAAGTCAGGACACCCGAGCAGGGCGGCATACCTTTGAAATATATCTACAGCATCACGGAAGATTCGGACCAAGACATTGTCACCAACATCAGCAGCGGACTTCTGTTCATTTCTCCGGAAAGAAACAGCGACGGAAGCATACGGGATCTGTCGTTCAAATCAATCTCCATCAGCGACATTATCCAGTCGGAGAACTGCGACATAGGCTATATCGAAGCCGATGACAGAGGACGGATCTGGTTTTCCGCGACCATGGACGGACTGTTCCGCTATGACAAGCGGACAGGGGAAATCCGCAATTTCCGGACGATAATAAATGACGATTCGAGCCTCGTCAGCAACAGAGTATATTCCATATATGCCGACGGCAAGGATAATGTCTGGACAGGAACGGATTTAGGTCTCTGCTGCTATCTCGCCGACGAGGAACACTTCATCCGTTTCGACGACATCGACCTCCGGCAGCCTATCCGCATGATTACTTCCGACGACAGAGGGAGAATATGGTTGGCGACCACGAACAAACTCATAATGTACAATACGCAGACTAAAAAGAAGATAGTATGCGACCTGTACGCGGACTTCGGATTGGACGAAATCATGTACAACAGTTCCTGCAAGACCCCTGACGGGAAAATCCTGTTCGGCGGAGACGGCGGGATAGTGAGTTTCATACCAGACAACATAACTATCGGCAGCTCGGCGGCACCCCTCGTCATCCGTTCTTTCTATCTATGGAACAGAAAAGTGAATCCGGGGCAACAGTTCAACGGCAGGACCATCCTTCCCGACAATATCATAGAGACGAATGACATACTGTTGGAACACAACGAGAACTCCCTCGGCATAGAGTTCTCGATGCTGAACTATTCTTCTACGGGCAACAAATACATGTACATGCTGGAAGGATACGACAAGGAATTCAATATCGTCAGCAATCCGACCAAGATAGCAAGCTACACCAACCTGTCTCCGGGGAAATATGTCTTTCACGTCAAGGCCTGCAATTCCGACAACATCTGGTCGGAAGATGAGCCGTTTCTGAATATCACCATACGGCAGCCCGTATTTTTCAGATGGTGGGCATGGTGCATATATGTCCTGATAGCTGTCGGGACGGCATTCGCAGCCTTAAAGTTTTTCCGTACGCGCATAGAACTGTCGAACGAGCTGAAAATGGAAAAGCTCGAAAGGATGAAATTAGAAGAGCTCAACGAGACGAAAATGCGCTTTTTCACCAACGTCTCGCACGATTTCAAGACCCCCCTGTCACTGATACTCGGACCGTTGGAAACCCTGATATCCTCCGTATCGGACAAAGACCAGCTGGCCCAGCTGCACATACTCCAGTCCAATGCGAAGATGCTGTCGCGCCTGATAAACCATATCATGGATATCCGCAAGATAGAAACCGGAAAAGAAAAAATCAATCTAAAACGGGGAGATATCGTTTCTTTTGCCCGAAAGACATTCGGGCAATTCGAACTCATGGCCAAGGCCAGAAATATCCAGTATGAATTCCTTTCCGCCGTCCCGGTACTTCAAATGGACTTCGACAGCGACAAGATAGAAAAAGTCCTTTACAACCTGATTTCCAACGCATTCAAATTCACTCCGTCCGGAGGAAAAATAAGTTTGGGCATATCCGTCGAGAGTTCCGGAGGAAACAGGCTCGCGACATTCAAGGTCACGGACACGGGGTGCGGGATAGCTGAAGACGAACAGTCCCATATCTTCGAACGTTTCTGGCAAAGCAAAAACAAACCTTGCGACGGCTCGGGAGGCCTCGGTATCGGACTTACCATCGTAAAGGATTTCGTCGAGCAGCATGGAGGCAGCGTATATTTGGAGAGTGCTCCGGGTCACGGCAGTACGTTCTCTTTTACCCTGCCCATAGCATCGGAAGAACAGCCATACGATTTCGAAACTGCCGAAACTAACGGCATCCGCGTTCTTGTCGTGGAAGACAACAACGACATGCAGAATTTCATTTGCATGATACTCAAGGGCAAATACAAGACATACACGGCAAATGACGGGGCGGACGGCTACTCCAAAGCGAAAAACATAAATCCCGACATCATCATCAGCGACATCATGATGCCGGAAATGGACGGTTATACGCTTTGCAGGAAACTCAAGTCAGAAATGTTCACAAGCCATATCCCGATCATCCTCCTCACGGCAAAAAGCGATGAAGAAAGCCGGGAAGAAGCATACAAGGCGATGGCTGACGGCTATATATGCAAACCGTTCAGCGTAAAGACCCTTTTGGCCAAGGTAGAAATGCTCGTCATGCAGAGGCAGAAACTCCAGGAAAAATACCGGATAGACCTGCTCTCGAATCCGTCCGAAGTGAAAACCGAATCAGAAAACGACAGATTCCTGAATACCATCGTCTCGGCCATCGAAGACAATATCGACAACTCCGAATTCGGCATTCAGGAACTGTGCGAAATCACCCGATGGTCGCACCAGCAGATATACCGGAAAATACGCGCCCTGACCGGAGAATCCATAAACGAATTCATACGTACCGTCCGGCTGAAACGGGCCGCCCAGCTCCTGTCGGAAAAAGGGTGCAGGATATCCGAAGTGATGTACACGGTAGGATTCAGCTCTCACTCCTACTTCACCAAATGCTTCAAGGAAAAATTCGGCATGTCGCCGAAAGAATATGCGGAAACGAAGCAAAATCAATAGCATTGTCGAATTCGAGCAAAAAGTTGATTAAAACTGACAAGAAAAGCAAATGACCTCACAGTATATTTGTGTTACCGCATAATACTAAATTTTATTAACCAATAACACAGTTCTATGAAATGTAATCTGCTTGTGTTTTTGCTCGCCGCATTCTTTGCACTGCCGACGATGGCCCAGGAAATGCACGTCGTGACAGGCAAGGTGGTCGACAGCGGCGGCGAACCGCTCATCGGAGCCGGTGTTATCGCCAAAGACGGCACTGCCACAATACAGGGCACCGTCACTGATTCGGAAGGCAAATTCAGTCTGTCTGCACCTGAATCTGCAACTTTGCATGTATCCTATATAGGATATATGACCAATATCGTGCGCGTCGGGAACAGAACACGTTTCGACATCATTCTTCAGGAAGACCAGAACATGCTGGACGATGTCGTGGTGATCGGATACGGCAGCCAGAAAAAGGAAACCCTCACGGGCTCCATATCCGTCGTCGACAATGCGTCGCTCGTCACTACGCCTACCTCGAATCTGTCCAACGCTCTCGTAGGCCGCGTACCGGGTATTTCCTCCCTCCAGTCGAGCGGAGAGCCTGGAGACAACTTCTCCATGATCAGAATCCGCGGAGTAGCCACGTTCAACTCGAGCGGACAGAATCCTCTCGTAGTCCTCGACGGAGTACAGACGAGCATCGACGTGATGAACACCATAGACCCTAACGAGGTGCAGTCCATAAGCGTCCTGAAAGATGCCTCCGCTACGGCAGTGTACGGTGTCCAGGGTGCGAACGGCGTCATCGTCATCACGACCAAACGAGGCTCGGAAGGCAAGCCGAAAATCAGTTTCTCCTACAGGTACGGCCTCTCCGAGTTGGCGACATCGCTCAAAATGCTCGACTCCTACCGTTATGGACTTCTGCGCAACGAAGCCATCCGAAACGACGGAGACGGCTCTCTCGACCAGTACATATTCACGGAAGAAGAATTATGGAAATTCTACAACAACCGCGACTATACGCCGGCCGAAGTAGATGCCATGACCTTCCTGAGCGCAGAACAGAAAGAACAGCTGAAAAATTCGGAAGCCATATACTACCGCAGCGAAGACTGGTTTGCCAGACAGTTCGGCTACACTGCACCGCAGCAGCAGTTCAACATCAATGTCCAGGGAGGAACGAAAGACATCAAATACTTCGCCTCATTGGGATACACCATGCAGGACGGTCTGTTCAAAAATGCGGTGTACGAAAATGTGGACAACAATTCGCACTATGACAGATGGAACTTCCGTTCCAATATCGACGCCAACATCACGAAACGTCTCGACCTGTCGGTAAGCCTCAACGGCTCAGTAGAGAACAGCAGCGGAATCCTCGGCAAGGACGGGGACGTGTCCTCTGCCAGCAGCCGACACAAACAGATGCTCGTCATGATCCTCACCTCCAATCCGTTTTCGGGTGCCGACTACCTCGACGGCAACCTCATCGGATCGTACATCGACAGCCTGAACCCGCTTCAGAGCAAGGGGGGGGGTGGATTCTCTCCTACAGCGTATCTGCTCCAGTCTACCCTTCTCAGGACGACTACCACGAGCATGAATGCCACCGCACGTCTGAAACACACCATGGACTATATCACGGACGGGCTCACGGCATCGGTAGCGGTATCATACAGCGACTATCAGAGGAAAAGCCGGACCGAATACAGGACGGCACCTGTCTACAGCGCGGGACGCAATCCCGAGAATCCTAACGAAATCCTGTTCTTCGGCGGCTCCATCTCTCCTACCGCCGTCAGCGACAACCTCAACCAGTACAACAACAAGAACAACCAGCTGTACCTCGAGGCCAAGCTCGAATACAACAGGACATTCAATAAACACAATGTAGGCGCCCTGGCACTTTACAATGCCCAGCAATACAGAAGTCCGAGCCTCGCATTCAACGTTCCCAAGGGAGTGGTCGGCTTCGCCGGACGTGTCACCTACTCTTACGACAACAGATATTTCGTCGAGTTCAATGCCGGCTACAACGGCTCCGAGAACTTCCCTGAAGGAAAACGCTTCGGCTTCTTCCCGGCATACTCTGCAGGATGGATTCTTACGAACGAGAAATTCTTCCCAAAAAACGACATCCTCACCTTCCTGAAAATCCGTGCATCGTACGGAGAAGTCGGAAATGACCAGATAGGCGGCGACCGCTTCCTCTATCTCCCGAATGCCTGGGGATACACGGAAGACGAAGACCACGGCGCATGGTTCGGATACACGGACGGTTCTTCCGTAAACCCGGTATACTACAAGGGTGCTACGGAAATCAAGTTAGGAAACCCTGATGTCACCTGGGAACGTGCCAAGAAAACCAATATCGGACTCGACATCAACTTCTTCCGCGACCGTTTGGCCATCGTAGCCGAAGTATTCAATGAAGACAGAAGCGACATTCTCTGGAGCTACGGCACCGTTCCTTCCTATATCGGAGCCACTCCTCCATACGCAAACCTCGGAAAGGTAAACAACAAGGGATATGAAATCCAGGCCTCCTGGTCCGACAGCGCAGGCAATTTCTTCTACAGCATAGGGGGCTCCGTATCATACTGCGTGAATAAAATCATCTATCAGGACGAGCCGGACAATCCTTACGAATGGATGAACAATACCGGTTTTTCCTACGGGCAGTACAAGGGATTCTCCACCGAGGGCTTCTACAATACACCGGAAGAGGCTTTCAACAGACCGTACGTGTCCATTGACAATAACCGCGTACAATGCGGTGACATCCGGTACATAGACCTCAACGGAGACGGTATCATCAACGACTACGACAAAGGCCCTATCGGATACTCGAATCTTCCGAGGTACGCTTTCACCGGGAATTTAGATTTCGGATACAAGGGCTTTGCCGTTTCGGCACTCTTCACAGGCTCGCTCATGGGCTCCATGCCTATGCGGTCATTCTACGTACTCAATCCGTTCTACCATAATACCGGAAACGCCATGGAATTCCACTACGAGAACAGGTGGACTGCCGAAAAAGCCGCCGCCGGAGAGGAAATAACCTGGCCGCGCGCCTCGACAAGAAACTACGACACGCAGAACGGAGCCGACAACGAACTGTATATCCAGTCCACCGACTTCATCCGTCTGAAAAATCTGGAAATCAGCTACAATTTCACGGGACAATGGCTCAAGAAAGCCAAAGTATCCGCGCTCAAGGTATATCTGAGCGGAAACAACCTGTTCACCATAAGCAACATGATTCCGGGATACGACCCTGAACAGCAGGATACGGGAGGAGCCGCGGACGGCTATCTCTATCCTCTGACACGCAGCTACAATATCGGAGTCAATATCCAATTCTAAAAAGAGTAGACTATGAAACGGTTATCATACATTTTACTGTCGGCACTCATGCTCGTAACATCGTCCTGCGTCTCGTACTTTCTCCAGAAGCCGCAGAGCGATGACGTCACAGCGGCAGAAGTATTTTCTTCGAGGGAAAATGCCATGACCGCCATAGCACAGGCCTATACCGACGGTCTGAGGATAAACATCGTATTGGGCCAGGATACGCCGAACACATACGGCATGGAATACGCCTCTATCGCCAACATATCGGGAGAACTCATGGGATACAGGTACAACTGGATGGATCCCGTGATGATATCCACGAACGGAATGTCGCCTACGGACAACAACCGTATGATCGACAACTACAACTATAACTTCACCGCCATCCGCCGCTGCTACACCGTACGTGACAACATCGACCTCGTACCGGACACGAGCGACCAGGAAAAGTCCTATGTAAAAGCAGAGATGATGGCTCTTGTAGCCTACCGCTACTGCAGGATGCTCATTCAATACGGCGGTGTTCCCATCATCGAGGGTGTCATCGATTTCAGCCAGAGGGGCATGGTCAGAAGACCTGTCAAGGAAGTCCTGCAGTTCATCGTGAAAATCTGCGACGAAACGGCTCCCGCCCTCCCGAACAAATGGGACAATGCCAACATCGGCCGTATGACCAAAGGCGCGGCACTGAGCATCAAGGCACAGGCGCTTCTCTACTGCGCAAGACCGCTGTTCAACACGAACGTGCCGTACATGCAGATGCCGAATGGAGACAACAGCCTGATATGCATGAACGAACCTGCCAATGAGCAGCTCTGGGAACAGGCCCGCGATGCAGCCCAAGCCGTTATAGACTGGGCGAACAATGAAAGTGGCTGGTGCAAAATAATAAATACCGGCGATCCACTCAACGACTACGGCAGAGCATGTGCAGCTCCTGACAGCGAAGAAATCATCTTAGCTCTTAATCATGTGGAAAACACGGAATACGACCCTCGGGAAGAAAGCGGTGCGGCCAACAATATGACATACGAGCAGCTCAGACAGTATTATACCGCCACCGGAGAAGATCAGACATGGCCGATGTATCCGGAAACGGGAACACGAGAGGAATATATTGAAAAAGTAAATGAAATGGAGCCGCGGTACTGGGCAAGCGCCACGCCGGGCGGATTCGACTGCAAGACGAATACGGGCTACGACTGGACGGCAGGGCCGTTGTCCGCGGCAAGTTCGTGGGAAGGAAAGACCAATATCGAACACTGCGGAAGGCATACCAAGATGTGGTACCATGC
>CALUSD010000222.1 GCA_944323295.1 uncultured Bacteroidales bacterium
AGCATTCTGGCTATTTCCATTACACGTTCACTGTCCGAAAGCCGTTTGATTTCGGAGACAGTCCTGTTACCTACGGAGGACTTGGAAACAAGATAATGCGCATCGCCTTTGGCAGCCACCTGAGGCAGATGGGTAATGGCAAAAACCTGCATGTGATTTCCCATGCCGCAAATAACAGACCCCATCTTGTCGGCCACGCTTCCCGAGACTCCGGTATCTATCTCATCGAATATCATTGCCGGCATATTTCCATAACGAGCCATTATCGCTTTCAAGGCCAGCATTATACGGGACAGTTCACCGCCGGAAGCACATTTTGAGACCTCGACAGGATTTCTTCCCGTAGCAGAGAACAGATATGTCACGGCATCGAAGCCGTCCGGACCTTCTCCTGCAGGCGTGATCTCAACTCCGAATTCCGCGTCCGGAAGTTCCATCTCCCTGACAGTATCACGGATGGCTTCGGACAATTTTCCTGCAGCCGACTTCCTGACATCGGAAAGTGCGGCAGCCGCCTTGACCATTTTTCCTTTTTCCGCCGCTGCATTCTGCCTCAGATCGGCTATCCTTTCATCGGAGCCCTCCACAGATGCAATTTTGGAAGAAAGGGCATCCCGTACCGATAAAAGTTCGTCGACTGTCCCGCAAGAAAAGGTCCTGAACAAAGAATATATCAGGGAAAGCCGGTCCTCCACTTCGGCAAGACGGGTGTCGGACACCTCGGTATCGGCATTTATTCTCGAAAGTTCGCCGGCTATGTCATCTATTTCGAGACGGCAGCTCTCTATTCTTTCGGAAAGAGAAGCTGCATCGGGAACATAAGGCGATATCCTGTCAAGACAGCGGGAAGCATCCCGAAGAAGAGACGTCACCGGAATTTCCCCGTCGGACGACGGGACGGAATTCAGAAAGTTTTCGGCAGCACACAGGTTTTCCTTTATTTCCTCGGCATTGGCCAACTGCTTCTGTTCCTGCTCAAGCTCTTCTATCTCGCCTGCTCTGAGCTTTGCGGCCTCTATCTTGTCCCACATGGACTTGTCGTACTCGTATTCCGAACGGGCCTTGGCAGCGGCGGCCTCGCACTCTTCGAGTTCCCTGCAGAGCGCGCCGTATTTTTTGTAATGCGCCCTGTATTTTTCGAGCAGTTCGGAATCGCCTGCAAAACGATCGAGAAGCAGCATCTGGAAATGCTTGTCGGACAAAAGCAGGGTCTGATGCTGAGAATGGATGTCTATCAGATTCGACGACAGTTCCGAAAGCAGATTTACGGACACCGGCGAATCATTTATGAATGACCTCGAACGTCCTGTCGGGTTTATTACCCTCCGGACAGTCAGATTTCCGTCATCCCATTCCACATCATTTCTTTCGAGTATTTCTTTCAGAGCCGCGTTTTCACTGCCGACTGCAAACTCACCCTCGACCACACAGTTGTCCGACGACTCCCCTATCATGGAGACATCCGCCTTGGCGCCAAGAAGCAATGACAAGGCTCCGAGAAGTATCGATTTCCCGGCTCCGGTCTGCCCCGTAATGATGACAAGACCCTCCGGAAACTCGGTTTCCAAAGAGTCTATCAAAACATAGTTCCTGACGCTAAGCCTTTTCAGCATCCTATTCTTCGTCTTCTTTCTTGGCCATCCTGTAGAATATCTCGCCATTTTCGAACTCGGAAATAGCGACAAGCGCAGGTTTAGGCTGTTTCTCGTAAAACTTTGAGATTTCTATCTGCTCCCTGTTCTCGAAAACCTCCTCCATGGTATCCCTGTCGTTCTTGAAATCTTCGAGCTTCCTCGTAAGTTCTTTTTTCTCCGCTATCGCGATCTGGTTGGCTCTTTTGGAAAGTATTACTACAGATTCGTAGATATTGCCGGTAGGCTCCGCTATGTCGCAGAGATTTCTCGTGATAGTGTTTGTAGGTATTTTCTTTGTCATAACAATAATATTTCTCTACTTAATTATACCTGCGGTTTCAGACCGGGTTTCAAAATTTTCAGCTCCGGTCCGCAGATTTTTCCGTTTTTTCAGCTTTTTTCTCTTTTTTTACATTCTTCCCCGTCTTTTTTATCTCTTTTTCGAGAGCCTTGGTCATCTCGGCGCTCTCCTCACCCACGTAACGTCCGAGTTCCCTCTGCGCCCTGCGGTAGAGCAAATCAAGCTCCCTGCAATAAGAAGATTCAGGATACTCGCCCTTGAAATTCAGGTAGTCGTCCACGAATGTCATGTATCTCTCCTTCTGCTTCTGATGTACGCTCAGCTGCGCATATTTGTACGAAGACATGGCGATATAGTACAGGATATCTTCCCTGTACATATTTTCGGAATCATCTTTCAAAACGTTCCTGAATGCCACGCGCGAAGCGATATAATCCTCCATCTTGTAATACAGCCGGGCGGCTTCATAGGCTTTGGTATCAAGCCTGACCTCGAGGTCGTCCATCATCAGGCGACATGTCTCGAGATGCACGGAATTGGGATATTCCTGCATATACTCCGAAATGGCATTCATCGCCTTGTATGTAGGATTCTGATCCAGCTCGTATCTCAGTGTGGAACGGTACAAGCAGTCCAAGCGCAGGAAACGGGCTTCGGGAGCGAACGGGCTCCTCGGAAAATACTCCAAGAAATGGTCGAAATTGGTCTCTGCCGTATAATAATCGCGGAACTTGTAATTGCTCAGCCCCCAATAATACTGTACGGTATCATCCTTTTCCATACCAGTAGTCAGTACGGAAAGAGACTCGAAAAGAGCCGCCGCCTTCGAATACTTGCCCTTGTTGTAATAATCGAACGCAGCCTCGTACTTCGTATCCACATCATTGCTGTTCAGCAATATCTCATACTGCGATTTGCAGGAAAAAAGCGAAAACAGGATGCCCGCCCAGGCGAGCAATATGATTGTCTTTCTCATCTTGTATTCTATGAATTTAAAAATTTCTCCGCATCGAGGGCGGCTACACAGCCCGAGGCTGCTGCAGTCACGGCCTGACGGTACACGGGATTCTGAACATCCCCCGCAGCGAATACGCCTTCCACATTAGTTCTCGATGACTTGCCGTCAGTCTTGATATATCCGTTTTCATCCGTCTCCACCCACTTCGAAAACACTTCCGAGTTCGGATGATGACCGATGGCAAGGAAGAATCCGTCCACCGAGATATCGAAAACTTCTCCGTCCTTTCTCTGAATCCGCACTCCTGTCACGCCGGACATGTCGCCGAGGACCTCCCGGGTGTTGCAGTTCCACAGAATCTCGATATTGTGCGCATCCATCACGCGCTTCTGCATGGCGGAAGAAGCCCGGAGGACATCTCTCCGTACTATCATATAGACTTTTTCGCAGATATTGGCCAAATACGACGCCTCCTCGCAGGCAGTATCCCCGCCGCCTACTACAGCCACCTTTCTGTTCCTGTAAAAGAAACCGTCGCAAGTAGCGCAGGCCGATACGCCCATTCCCTTGAACTTCTCTTCGGACTCCAATCCCAAGTACTTCGCCGTAGCCCCCGTAGCGATGATCAGGGATTCCGCCAGAATTTCATCTCCGCTGTCGAGTACGAGCCGGAAAGGACGCTCCGACAGGTCCGATTCAATCACGGTACCGTGCCTCAGGTCCGTCCCGAGCCGCTGCGCCTGCTGCCGCATGGCTTCCATCAGAGCCTGCCCGGAAATTCCGTTTTCAAATCCGGGATAGTTTTCAATATCTGTCGTGGTGGTCAGTTGTCCTCCGGGCTGGAGTCCCTCATAAAGGACAGGAGCAAGATTTGCACGCGACGCATAAATCGCCGCAGTGTAACCTGCAGGACCGCCTCCGATGATCAGACATTTAATTTTTTCGCTCATTATATTTAATTACTTCAATTTTGCGACGAAGATAGAAAAATAATCTCAATTTATTGCAAAATTTGACAGGGGCAAAACTTCGGCACAACTTCGGTGTCCTGAAAGGTATTCTGCTTGCCGAGCGTGAAGACCGTATATTCAAAACAGCTTCTTGGCCTATTCGAATTTTCGCCGCACAAACCAGTTTTCTCCGAACGAAATGCCTAAAGTCAGGCAGATGGAGCTCTCGTTTATCGTGTTCCGGTTAGATATAGGGAAACAGAGGCGCTTGAAATTTACGGACCAGTACAGCGACGTGGAATTTCTCAGCGGGAACATCATTCCGGCTGAAATTCCCCAGTCCCAGCCTGATGAGTCGCTTGCCGTGAGGTATGAGTCGTCGATGAAGGCCCCGAACTGGAATTTTATGCGTTTCCAGTAGCGCCGGACGTCGTACTTGTTCGGAGTATAGCCGATGCCTACGGTGAGTTTGGCCATGTCCTTGTATTTCAGGAAATCGGAGCCGGAGTCGATGCCGGAATATTTCTGTATGGTATAGTCGGCGCCGACGGTCCATTTCATCGAAGTGTAGGAAACGCCGATCCCGACATACGCAGGGATGGCCTGTTCCGTGGAGGCCAACACCTTGTCCGATACTACGGTCGAATCGGAGTTGTCCGTGAGACTGTATGTGTTGTGCAGCGAAAACTCTTTTTTAAGCCCTCCTGTCAAGCCTGCGGCAATGGAAGTGTATTGGCCGGTCTGTCTGTGGTATTGTATCCCGAAATTCAGATAAGGAGTGATGTCGCTAACGGATTTGGTGGTCGCGGACCAATAGTCGGATGTTTCCGTGCGTGTAATCTGTCCCATAATCAGGGAGCCGCTGATCCCGACAGACAGGTCGCGCAGTACATTGAAACCGAGAGACAGGTATATTTTGTGAAGCCCGCCGCTTCCGGTAAAGCGTGAGTCGAATTTTTCGGAAGAGCCGTCCTTGAAAGACGATTTGCTGATACTGTATTCTACTGAAGACAAAGGTGTCAGACCGGCACTCATGGAAACGAAGCTGCCGATTCTAAAACCGAAACCTATCCTGTCGATTTTGCCCGAGCCGGCGAGGGCACTCCTTCCCTGACCCGACAGATACGACATGTTTCCGTTTACGGCCATATCCAGTATGAAAGTCTTTTCCTGTATGGCGGTCAAGGCTGCGGGATTCGCCGAATTAAGGGTGTTCGTTTCCCTGAGGCCTGTCCCGAGCCCCGACATTCCCGAGCTCCATCCGTGGTTGTCGGTATCTATGGCACCTATGCCGTACATGCTGTATGGAGATGAAGACGACTGGGCTGCGGCGGTTTGGCACAGGAATGCGGCGACGGCAGCCGATAGGATGATTCTATTCATTGTATGTAGCGAGTTCTATTACCAATTTGAGCCAGCCTGTATGCCGTCAGCGTCATCGGAACAAGAGTGTCGCCGCAGAAAGAGTCGTCGGGGGCCAGGCTCAGAGTCAGTGAATCGAATATGATTCTCTGCGAATATTCGGGAGTGTCCGAGGCCGAGAAA
>CALUSD010000223.1 GCA_944323295.1 uncultured Bacteroidales bacterium
ACATCGGCTATATGTCCTATTATATATCTGACAGCCTTGGTCTGATCGTTGTGCTCCTGTTCTTCCTCTTTTATCAGGAGGCCGGAGTATTTTTTCCTGACGGACGGTTTCAACGAGTCCATGTCCCCGATGACGATGTCCGGCATCCTTTCCCGTCCGAATACGGAATTCATATTCCTCAGATATTTTTCCAATGCCCCGTCGCAGCAGACCACGTAATCCGCCTCCCTGAGCAGATATCTCGGATATTCCGTCCTCGGGAAATCCCCCTGATCTATTATTACAGCTCTTTTTCCCATAATCATGATTTAACAGTCATTCTTCGGGACTACCTTGTTACTGCCGTCCTATCGCCTTATAATAATCGTCCAATACTTTCGATGAAGTCCCCGTGGAGGTCCCGTATCCGTTCGCATCCCGGAAGCCGAGCAGGAAATCCTTTGCCTGCATCCTCTTTTTCCCGGCAGCCTGAATATCGGTCAGCGCGATACCGCCGTCGGCAGTCGTTATGGCGATTATGTCTTTCTGGTCCGACAATATTGTACCGGCAGGTACATCCTCGTTCACTCCGCATGACTTTTTCAAGGCAGCGAGCGCTTCGTCATCCATTTTCATGGCGCCGAAGATTTTCACCTGCACAGCCTTGCCGTCTCTGACGAATTCGGTGAAGGCTGCCGGATACGGGCTCAGGCCCCGGATAAGATTCAGAATTTCTTTCGCCGGCCTGTTCCAGTCTATGTGGCAAAGTTCGCGCGTCAGTTTCGGAGCAGGTTTCAGCACCTCGGCTCCCTGAATAAAACTCTTCTGAAGACGCAGTTCGACTTTTCCGTCGAAAATGGCGTCTATCGTGTCCGTGACGGTCCTGGCCCCGATGGCCATCAGTTTGTCATGCACTGTTCCGGCCGTGTCGTTTTCCTCAATCCTGCACTGCTCCCTGAAAATCACGTGGCCGGTATCCATCCCCTCGTTTATCATAAAGGTGGTGACGCCTGTGATATGTTCGCCGTTTATGACTGCCCAGTTGATCGGAGCAGCTCCGCGGTATTGCGGCAGGAGGGCCGCATGCAGGTTGAACGTGCCGAGTTTCGGCATTTCCCAGACTTCTTTCGGCAGCATCCTGAATGCCACGACCACGAACAGGTCCGCATTCCATGCTTTCAGTGCGTTCAGGAATTCCGGATCCTTGAGCGATACCGGCTGCAGTACGGGCAGTCCGTGTTCGACGGCGTATTTCTTTACTGCGCTTTCATTCACTTTAAGTCCCCTGCCGCTCGCCTTGTCCGCCACCGTCACGACTCCGACCACATGATATCCGCGTTTTATGATGGCATCGAGAGACGCTACGGCAAACTCCGGCGTTCCCATGAATACTATCCGTGTCTTTTTCATTTTTCCGAGCACTTTGTTTTTGATTTTCTTAAACAGGATTCCGATCCGTTCCGTATCTATCAGCGATTTGTCGTTGATGGCGTTCCATGTAAAGACAAGTCCTATAGGCAGCAGGACTGCCGATGAAATGAAAACTCCGACGAACGCTGAAACAGCGCCGTCTTTTGCCAACTTGTTTCCGGAAATATCTATGACCCAGTACAATACGAAAAACAGCACGGCTATGATAGCCGGCGTCCCGAGCCCTCCTTTCCTGATCAGCGCGCCGAGCGGCGCTCCTATGAAAAAGAAGATGAAGCAGGCGAACGAGAGGGCGAACTTCTTGAGGATTTCCACATCGATTCGCCTCAGCGTGTACGAGTTGTAGTATCTTTCACGCCCGTAGGTCGTCAGCTCTCCGATTTCCGCATTCACCTTGCCTTTCGCATCATTCAGCGCATCTATTTCCTTTTCGATATCATCCCATTCGCAGAAACCCTCGTATTCGAAAACGCTTTTCAGCTTGTCGTTCCTGCGGTTGGACGTGTCTATCTGGAAATGATATCTCAGCGTCCTGTCATTGTAGTATCTGGAAATATTGTCCGCCTTGGCGGCAAGGTCTACGGCACTCAGCGAGTCTTCATTGTGATTCAGCTGTTTCAGATTCATCGTTCTCACCTCGTCTCCGAAGCGGGTGTCCTCGGACTTCTTGAAAGCATAGTTTTCAAGAGGTATCACCATTTCCTGCCTGTCGAACTCGATTTTCTGGAGCTGCAGGGTGGTGTCGCGATATTTTCTCGTATTGGTTTCCTCGTAATTGGCCCCGTTGTACAGGATAAATGTCAGATACGTCTTGTCCTCCGACATTTTCATCATGGCCGAGTCCGCAAGAGTCAGGCTCGTGTTGCCTTTCCTGCCGGTATGGTTGTAAACCATGACACCGTGCATGATGTCTGTCTCCTTGTCCCTGTCGTCTACCCGCAGGATATAACCGTCGATGCCGTCGTAGAACGTGCCGGTAGGAATCTTTATTTCCTCCTTGGTCTTGCCGATATCGTCCCTGAGGGTGAATATCTTGTTGTAGGCTACCGGAATAAGTTCGTTCGATGCGAAAAATGCTCCGATGCTTATCAATGCCGAAACGATTATGAGCGGAGCCAGTACCCTTCTCAGGGAAATGCCGGCGGCCTTGATGGCCAACAGTTCATTGTTTTCTCCGAGTGTCCCGAGCGTCATGACCGAAGACAGGAGGGTGGCCAATGGCAGCGAAAGCGGAATCAGAGTCGCGCTTCCCCAGCCGAGGAATTCCATTATTACCTTTAAGCTCAGGCCTTTACCTACCAATTCATCGATATACAGCCACAGGAACTGCATCATCAGGATGAATATGACGATGAAGAGGATCGCGAAAAACGGTCCCACAAAAGAACTCAGTATGAACCTGTCTAATCTTTTCATCCAATGAATTTCAGCATAATCTCCATCGCATCGGAAAGACCGCCCGTTTCCTTGCCTCCTGCAGTCGCCAATCCCGGCTGGCCGCCGCCGCCACCGCATATCGCCTTTGCCGCCTCCTTGATATCCTTGCCTGCATTATGTCCTGCAGCTACCAGATCGGCGGAATACATGATTATGAGCTGCGGCTTTCCTGCGAATTCGAAAGCTCCGAACAGGGCAGTGTTCTCCGTCTCTTTCTGAAGCATGAACGCTACTTTTTTCAGAGCCTCGGGATCTACCGGATAGTTTACGGTTACCACCTTTATGCCGTTGATTGTCTGCGCTTTTTCTTCCAAGTTTTTCTTCATCTCTACGGCCTTTTCCTTGGCCACCTTTTCCATCTCCTTCTTGAAGTGATCGTTCTCCTCGATGAGCTTTCTGATGGAGCCTGCCAGATCCGGGACATTGTTGAAAAGCGCCTTGGCGGCTCTCAACGTGTTTTCCATCGAATCCACGATGTTCTCGGCATGCAGGCCTGTCGTAGCCTCTATCCTTCTCACGCCGGCCGCAATCGCCGATTCCGAAATGATTTTGAAGAATCCGATCTGGCCCGTAGCCTTCGCATGCGTCCCTCCGCAGAGCTCGATGGAGTCTCCGAACTGCACGACGCGCACCTTGTCTCCGTATTTTTCCCCGAACAGAGCCATCGCCCCCATTGCCTTGGCATCCTCCATGGAAGCGTTTCTGTTTTCGCACAGAGGCGAATTTTTCCTGATCAGGGCGTTCACCCGCCTTTCTACCTTGTCTATCTGCTCGTCAGAGAGTTTCTCGAAATGCGAGAAATCGAACCTGAAATAACTGTCGGTGACGAAAGAGCCTTTCTGTTCGACGTGCGTACCGAGTATTTCACGCAATGCCTGATGCAGAAGGTGCGTGGCGGTATGGTTGTTCGCTATGCCTGTGCGCCGCTCTCCGTCTACCGTGAGCCTGAACGGTCCCGAGCAGTCCTCCGGAATGCTTTCGGCAATGTGTATGCTGAGGTTGTTTTCCTTTATTGTGTTAAGTATCTTTATCTTCTGGCCGCTTGCGGATTCGATGTATCCGGTATCGCCCACCTGTCCTCCCATTTCCGCATAGAACGGGGTCCGGTCGAATACGAGCTGATACATCACCTTGTTCTTGGCTTTCACGGTCCTGTGCTTGGCCAAGATGACGCCTTCAGCGGAAAGCGTATCATAACCCAAAAACTCCACATGGTCGCAATGATGGAATTCCACCCAGTCACCGGATTCTATCGCCGTGGCGTTCCTCGCCCTTTCCTTCTGTTTCAGGAGTTCGGCCTCGAATCCTTTCAGGTCTATGGTGAAACCGTTTTCCGCAGCTATGAGCTCGCTCAGATCGATAGGGAAACCGAAAGTGTCGTAGAGCACGAATGCGTCTTCTCCCTTGATGACCTTCGTCCCGATAGATTTCTCCATGATATTGTCCATCAGCTTGATACCTCTGTCGAGCGTGCGCAGGAAAGCCATCTCCTCCTCGCGTATGACTTTCTCTATCAGCTCTTTCTGCGCAGGCAGTTCCGGATAGAACTCTCCCATGTCGCTTACAAGCTGCCCCACAAGACGGCAGAGGAACGGCTCGTTGAAGCCGAGGAACGTGTATCCGTACCGCACTGCTCTTCTGAGAATACGCCTGATGACATAGCCGGCCTTGACATTGGACGGCAGCTGCCCGTCCGCTATGGAGAAACATATCGCCCTGATATGGTCCGCTATGACCCTCATGGCCACTTCCGTCTTTTCCGATTCATGATAGCCGTGTCCGGAAAGCTCCTCGATTTTCGCTATCATTCCGGTGAACACGTCAGTATCGTAGTTGCTGGTCTTGCCCTGAAGAGTCATGCAGAGCCTCTCGAATCCCATCCCGGTATCGACGTTCTTGTTCGGCAGAAGTTCGAGTTCCCCGTTAGCCTTGCGGTTGAACTGCATGAACACCAAATTCCAGATTTCGATGACCAAATGATGCCCCTTGTTCACTAACTCGCTGCCTGGAACAGCCTTTCTTTCCTCATCCGAACGGAGGTCGACATGGATTTCGCTGCAAGGCCCGCAAGGTCCCGTATCTCCCATCTCCCAGAAAATATCGTGCTTGTTTCCGAGCAGAATCCTGTCCTCGGGAAGATGCTTTTTCCATTCTTCCAATGCTTCCGTGTCCATTTCGGTCCCGTCCGACGCATCGCCTTCGAACACGGTGGCATAAAGTCTGTCCTTGTCTATTCCGTACACCCCGGTCAGAAGCTCCCATGCCCACGATATCGCCTCCGACTTGAAATAGTCGCCGAAGCTCCAGTTTCCGAGCATCTCGAACATCGTATGATGGTAGGAATCATGTCCCACTTCCTCGAGGTCATTGTGCTTTCCGCTCACTCTCAGGCATTTCTGGCTGTCCGCCACTCTTTTGCTCTCAGGTACGCTGTTTCCGAGAAAATAGTCCTTGAACTGATTCATCCCGGCGTTCGTGAACATCAGTGTCGGGTCGTTTTTTACAACCATCGGAGCCGACGGTACGATGGAATGTCCTTTCGATGCGAAAAAATCCAGAAAGGCTTTTCTTATTTCCTTTGAAGTCATATCGTTGTTTTTTTATTTTCTTTATGCATGCCTGCGGCAATGAAATGTTTTGTGCCTGCGGCAATGATGCCGAAGCAATATTCCCGGCGACGGACAAAATATTCTGCAATATTAGTAAATAATCGCCGAAAAGTATTAGAATTGGAAATTGTTTTGAAAATTTTTCGAGTCAACTTCTTAAAGTTCTGGAAAATTCGTTATATTTGCGCAGATATGCCGAAATATATTTTCAATAAAGAGACCCTCACATACGAGGAATATACCTACTCCGGGAAACTGAAAGTCCTGCGTGCGTTTCTGCTTTTTGCAGCAAGCATTGCGGTAGCTTTCCTTTATCTGTGGTTTTATACGTCCGTACTCGGTTACGACCTGCCGAAAACGGCTCTTCTGAAAAAGACGAATGCCAAGCTCAATACCAGGCTCGAGCTGCTGAACAGGGAATTGGATGCCGACGCGGATTATCTGGCTTCCTTCCAGTCGCGCGACAACGATATCTATCGCTCCGTATTCGGAATGAGCGAAATCCCCGCGGAAGTGAGGAATGCCGGATTCGGAGGTGTGGACAGATATGCATACCTCGACGCCATAGACAGGACCGGGCTGCTCAAGCAGACGGAAGTGAAGATAGATGTGCTCACGAAAAAGGCTTATCTGCAGTCGAATTCGTTCGACGAGATAGAGTCCGTGGCCAAAAAGGCCGGAGACATGGCCGCCTGCATCCCTTCTGTGCCGCCTATCGTTCCGGACAGGAGCCAGTACCGCATTTCAAGTTCGTTCGGCTATCGTTCGGACCCTTTCCTCGGTACGAAAAAAAGACATACCGGCACAGACTTCGCCTGCCATATCGGCAATGAGGTGTATTCTACTGCCGACGGTGTGGTGGAGACGGTCAGAACGGACGGCTACGGCTACGGAAAATACGTCATCATAAATCACGGATTCGGCTACAAGACACGCTACGCACATCTTTCACAGATAAAGGTGGAAAAAGGAATGAAGGTTTCGAGAGGGACTCTGATTGCCCTTTCGGGCAATTCCGGCCGCTCATCCGGACCGCACCTGCATTACGAAGTCATATACAAGGACAACTATGTCAATCCGATGAACTACATGGATCTCGCCATGTCTGTAGGCGAATATTCGCAGGTTACGGAAAAAGCCTCTGTTTTTTCAGGAAATAATCCGTCCTGACAGCGGGAGGTTTCGTCATGGGAAAAAAGAAATACGTTTTCGACAAAGACAGTTTCGATGTCGGCAGGGATGAAAGGAAAATCCGCAGGACGGCTATGACCGTCCTGAAACTTTTTGCCGTCAGTATTTGTCTGACTGTCCTGTATTATGCCTTTTTTGCCCTTTTTTTCAGCACCGACAGGGAGAGGGCCCTTAAAAACGAAAACAGGATGCTCGAAAGGATGTATCCTGAAATGGAGAAGAAGGCCGACCTGTTGAATGCCGTGGTGGACGGGCTGACGATTCGCGACCATGAAATCTACGAGAACATATTCGAGACGGAAGCTCCTGACTTGGACAGGATATTGGGAGCTAACCCCATGCCGCTTACGGATTCCATAGCGGAAGAGAATATCGTGAAGCTGACGGCATCCAAGGCCGATGTCCTGATGCGCAGCGCGAAAAAGGTGGAGGCCAACATGATGCGAATCTTCGAACTGTGTTCGCAAGACGGATTTTCCGCTCCGCCGATGTTTCTGCCCCTGACGGATTTTTCCATATCGATGACCGGAGCATCCGTAGGAAGCAAGGTAAATCCTTTTTATAAGGTGATGGGGGAACATGAAGGGATCGATTTCATGTCGAACATAGGGAGTGAGGTGGTGGCTGCGGCTGACGGGACTGTTTCTGAAATAATAAAGTCGAAAAAGGGACCGGGCAATGTCGTGGCAATCGACCACGGGAATGGATACGTGACACGCTATGCCCATCTTCAGGACATTGCTGTGAGAAAAGGGGCTTCAGTGAAGCGGGGTGCCGTAATCGGTTATGTGGGAATGTCCGGCTCGTCGTTCGCCCCACATCTGCATTACGAGGTATTGAAGAATGGGGAGGTGTGCGACCCTGTCAATTATTTTTTCGGCTCGGTGGCTCCGTCCGAGTATGCGGACATGTCCATCATTTCCGTTGTGACAGGCCAGTCCTTGGACTGATTCCGGGCATTTGCCGGAAAATTCATCGGGCTGATGTTGACGAGATTATGAAGAAAATTCTATATACGGTAGGCGAGGTGGCGGATATATTGGGCGAAAATGCCACTCTCGTGCGGTTTTGGTCCGATACTTTCCCGAAATTCATACATCCTGTGCGCAATGCCAAAGGCAACAGGCTGTTTTCTGCCGATGATGTCGAGACATTCCGGCAGATTCATTATTTGGTGGGTACCGGGCTGAAATTGGAAGGGGTGGCGCGGCGTCTCAGGGATGAGAGGGCGGCTGTGTCGGCTGAATTGAAGGTCCTCGATTCCTTGAAATCCATTCGGGAACAGCTGCTCGATGTCCGGGCTTCCCTTGCCGGGAAATGACTCCGGGTGTTATATTAATAGGTATATGAAGGTAAAGGACATAATAAACGTCATAGAGGAATTCGCTCCTCTTTCCCTGCAGGAAAAATGGGACAACAGCGGGCTGTGTATCGGTTCTCCGGAGGCTGAGGTGACATCCGTTCTTCTCGGATTAGACTGCACGCCGGAATTGGTGGATGAAGCCGCGGCCTGCGGAGCGGACATGATAGTTACCCATCATCCGCTGATATTTTCGGGACTCAAGAAAATTGCACCGGACGATCCGGTCGGTGCAGCGGTCATCAAGGCCATTGCCGGAGGCATCTCGGTTTATGCGGCACATACTACTGCGGACAAGGTCATGGCAGGGGTCAGCGGAGCCATGGCAGCCCGTCTCGGTCTCGTGAATGTGTCGGTATTGGATCCGGATAGCGACGGGAGAGGTTTGGGTGTGGTCGGAGATTTTCCGGAACCGATGTCTGCGACAGGTGCAATAGAATATGTAAAGGAAAAATTTTCCTTGAAAACGCTCAGGTGCTCGCGGCCGCTGGATGGCGAAATTTCCCGGGTGGCGTTGTGCGGAGGTGCCGGTTCCTCGCTTATCGAAAAAGCCATGGAGGCGGGCGCCCGGCTTTATATCACGGGAGACTTGTCGTATCACCGGTTTTTTACTCCGAAAGACTTCATGCTGATGGATATAGGGCATTATGAAAGCGAGAAAGACATTGTTCCGATTTTATTTTCATTGTTAAAGAAAAATTTTCCTAACTTTGCAGTCCGAATTACGGAAAATGTAAATAGTAACCCGATATATTATTTTTAAGCGATATGGCTAAAAAAACGAAAAAAATCGAAACTCCTATCGATCAGAGGGAAACATTCGTATCGATTCAGAAGAGTTTTGCGGATTCTGATCTGAGTGTCGAGGAGAAGTTGAAAACGTTATATGCACTGCAGCAGGCTGATACCGAGATAGACAAGATACTTCAGCTCAGAGGGGAGCTTCCTCTTGAGGTGGAGTCATTGGAAAACGAAATTGCCGAGCTGAAGGGCAAGACAGCCAATATTTCCGCTCATATTGACGAGTTGAACGACAAGATTTCGGAAGCAAAACACAATATCGCCGAGTGCGAATCGCAGCTCGAAAAATACAAATCGCAGCTTGAAAATGTTGCGAACAGCCGTGAATACGATTCTTTGAACAAGGAAATCGAAAACCAGGAGCTGCTCAAGGCCATCGCGGAAAAAAACATCGACGAGTCCAAGAAGGCTATTTCTGTCAAGAAGGCTGATATCGAAGCCATTAAGGAAAAAATCGGAGTCAGGACGGAAGACCTCAAGGCCAAGACTGCCGAACTTTCCACTATCGTGGAGTCGACTGCCGCCGAGGAAGCGAAGCTGCGTGCCCAGAGGGATGCCTGCGCGGAGAAAATCGATGCCAGGACCATGAGCGCCTACGATCGCATCAGGAAGAGCTGCAACAATCATCTTGCCGTAGTATCCGTATTCAACGGGGATTCCTGCGGAGGCTGTTTCAATTCCATTCCGCCGCAGCGTCTTATCGATATCGCTTCGAACAAGAAAATGATCATTTGCGAGTATTGCGGAAGAATTCTCGTTAATCCGGATTTCGAATAGGAAATACTACTTGAACGGCCGGACCGACGTTGATGTGTTATGCCGGAAGACAATAAAAGAAAATATCCGAGAAAAAAAGATTCGGTAAATCTCGATACGTTAGGGCTTGAGATGGGAAACAAACCGCCTCAGGCTCTTGATGTCGAAGAGGCGGTGATAGGAGCGCTTCTCATCGAGCCGAGCTGTGTGGACGATTCAGTGGGTGAATTGTCCACGGCTTCCGTATTTTACAGTGAAAAGCACAGGATGATCTATCAGGCGATAGTTTCATTGGTGAACGAACATTCGTCGGTGGATCTCCTGACGGTATCCCAGAGACTCAAGGAGCAGGGGAATCTGGAGATAGTCGGAGGTGCTGCGGCTCTTGCAGCCATGACCCAGAAAGTCGGAGCTGCGGCGCATATCGAGTATTATATAAAAATCCTCAAACAGAAGTATATTCAGAGAGAGCTGATAACGGCTTCCTACGACATACTCAGAACTTCGTATGACGAGAGCGTAAATGTCGATGATCTTATCGACATGGCCCAGACGAAAATTTTCGGCGCCATACAGAGCAATGTGGGAAAAGGACCGGAGGTTATAGGCTCTGTCATAAACCAGGCTATCGCGGACATAGAGAGGCTGCAGGAAAGTACTGGCCTGAGCGGTGTGCCGTCCGGCTTCCCGTCATTGGACCGGATCACTTTCGGCTGGCAGCCGTCCGATCTTATCATAGTGGCTGCACGCCCGTCGGTGGGTAAGACGGCATTTGTCGTGAACGTGGCCAGAAATGCCGCCGTGGATCACAATATGCCCGTAGCATTCTTCTCTCTCGAAATGCCCGCCATCCAGCTCGCAAAAAGAATGATGGTCTCCGAGACCGGCCTTTCCGCCGACAAGATCAAGGGCGGTACCAAGCTGGAACGTTTCGAATGGGTGCAGTTGGAGGAAAAGCTGAAAGACCTGGCCAAGGCTCCGCTTTACATAGACGATACTCCGTCGCTTCCAGTGATGGAATTCAGGTCCAAGGTCAAAAGGCTCGTGAATCAGAAAGGCGTGCGTTTGGTCATAGTGGACTATCTTCAGCTGATGCAGGGCCCGGCCGAGCTGAAAGGCATGAGAGAGCAGGAAGTGGCTGCCATATCGAGGACATTGAAAGCTACTGCAAAAGAGATGAATGTGCCTATCATAGCCCTTTCGCAGCTCAGCAGGGATGCCGTCAAGCGTCAGGGTGGAAACAACAGGCCTCAGTTGAGCGATTTGCGCGAGTCCGGCTCCATCGAACAGGATGCGGATATGGTGCTTTTTATTCACAGGTATGACTATCAGGGACTCAGCGAAGATGTGGCGGAAGCAGGCAAGACGGATCTTATCATTGCCAAGCATCGAAACGGAGAAATCGGAGACGTGCCGCTGATGTTCCGGGCTTCCGAAGTCCGTTTCGTGGACATGGAGGAAACTATAGCCGCCTCTTCGTTCATACCGGTGTCGTCCATCATGAATGATGAGCCTGCCGATCCGTTCGGAGGCATACCCGTATCGTCGGGCGGAGAGTTTGTGAATCCTGAATTCTGAATCCATGCGACTGCGAATCATATCGGCTTGCGCTGTCTTTGCCCTGTCTTCCGCGGCTCTTTCAGCCCAGCAAGACATTGCGCGGCAGATGGACAGTATTGCCGCAGCGGGTGTCGAAAGGACGAAGTCTTGGTCCGAAGGCGGCTGCATTCCGGTCAGGGACATTGCCGACGGTGACTCATTGGCCTATCAGGCCGGCGAAAAATTCTCGTTTTCCATACATTACGAGTGGGGCCTCATCGATTCCGATGTAGGCTGGGCGAATATTGTCCTCGACACTCTGAGGGTCAACGGAACGAAAGCCTACCACTGCATGGTTTACGGACGGACCACGAAACTTTACGACCTGTTTTTCCCGGTCAGGGAAAATTTCCAGTCCTGGTTTTCGTACGACGGCCTCAGGCCTCTGCGGTTTACGCGCGACACCCGCGAAGGAAAATACACTGCGAAGAATACTTACGTTTACAGGCGCGGAGGCTTGGCGGAAGACCATATCATGGCGGATGTATATACCACCACGAGCGGGGACCGTTCTCTCGATATCCCGTTGACTGACTGTACGTTCGACCTGCCGTCCCTGTTCTTTTTTGCGAGAAACATGGATTTCGACGCGGTGGTGCCGAACGTGAAATATCCCATGACTTTCGCTATCGACGACGATGTCTACAATGTATATTTCATTTTGAAAGGCCGGGAAACGATAAAGGTAAAGGGTGTCGGGACAATAAAAACGATAAAGTTCGCTGCGAAACTGATTTCGGGCAATGTCTTTACCGGAGAAGAAGACCTGTCGGTGTGGATATCCGACGATGAAAACAGGATTCCGGTACTGTTCGAAGCTCCTATTTTGGTAGGCGTGGCTTCCGGCAGGATTACGGACTGGGAAGGCCTTAAACACCCGTTTACATCACTTATAAAGAAAAGGTAACAGACATTTTATGGCAAAAAACGAAGTTTCACACAGGGGGCGGATTACTGAAATCACTCCTGAATTCACAACCGTAGAGATAATTTCCGTATCGGCTTGTGCCGAATGTCATGCCAAGGGACTGTGCGGTATGTCCGAAGCCAAGGTCAAACAGATATCCGTACCTACGGATCCGTATTCTGACAGAAAACCCGGGGACGAGGTCGATGTCGTCCTGAAAAAGTCCATGGGTTTGAAAGCGGTTTGGATATCTTATGTAATTCCGTTGTTCATTTTAATGATTTTAATATTATCTTTGTCGTCCGTTACCGTGCACGAAGTCTATGTCGGACTCGGCGCGATAGCCGGAGTGGCTCTGTATTATCTCGGAATCTATCTGTTCCGGGACAGGCTGGCCAAAGATTTCGTGTTTTATATAAAAGACTGATAACCAGTTGTTGGGAACATATTTAAAACCTAAATTATAATGACTACAACAATTATCTGGACTATTGTGGCGATCACTGTCCTCGGTGTCCTGCTTGCGGTAGTCCTTTATCTTGTGGCGACGAAGTTCAAGGTGGAGGAAGACCCGAGAATCGATGAGGTGGAAAAAGTGATGCCCGGAGCCAATTGCGGAGGTTGCGGTTTCGCCGGTTGTCGCGCTTTTGCGCAATCATGTGTCGAATCCGGCAATCTCGACAACAATTTCTGTCCTGTCGGAGGAAATGAAGTTATGAAGAAGGTAGCGGCTGTCTTAGGACTTGAGGTACACGAAAAAGCTCCTATGGTGGCCGTTGTCCGTTGTAACGGCAGCTGTGCCAACCGGCCGACCGTCAATGATTATGACGGAATCAAATCCTGCAAGGTAAAGGCTGCACTGTACAGCGGCGATACCGGCTGTTCCTACGGATGTCTCGGCTGCGGCGACTGTGTGGCCGCCTGCCAGTTCGGCGCCATTTCCATGGACCCTGCTACAGGTCTTCCTGTCGTGGACGAAGAGAAATGTACGGCCTGCGGTGCATGTGTGAAGGCTTGTCCAAAGCATATCATCGAACTGAGATTCAAGGGCCCGAAAAACAGGAGGGTATTCGTCTCCTGCGTAAATCAGGACAAGGGTGCGACAGCACGCAAGGCTTGCTCGGCTGCCTGCATAGGCTGCGGGAAGTGTGCGAAAGAGTGTCCGTTCGGCGCCATTACGGTGGAGAATAATCTCGCATATATCGATTTCACGAAGTGTAAACTTTGCAGAAAGTGCGTGGCGGTATGTCCTACGGGAGCCATCCATGATGTGAATTTCCCTGCGCCGGCCCCGAAACCGGAAGCCAAACCGGCCCCGAAACCTGCATCCGCAGTCAAACCGGCGGAGGAGCAGAAACAGGAAAAACCAGTAGCTCCGAAGACTGCAGCAACAGATAAAAAGGAGGAGTAGACCATGAAAAAGACATTTTCAATAGGCGGAGTTCATCCGGATGACAAGAAAATCTCGGCAGGATGTGCCATAGAGGTACTCCCTACTCCGAAAACGGTTTATATTTCGATGGCCCAGCATCTCGGTGCTCCCGCAAAACCTGTAGTAGCTGCAGGCGACAGGGTGAAAACCGGGCAGGTGATAGGCGAGCCGTCCGCATTCATATCGGCTTATGTACATTCTTCCGTCACCGGTACCGTAAAGTCCGTGGCACCGTACAGGGACTTGGCCGGAAATCCCGTAATGCATGTGGAGATCACGGTCGAGCCTGACGAGTGGGCGGAAGGCATAGATACGACGGATACGTTGGTGACGGAGATTCCGCAGGATGTCCGGTTCATCGTGGACAGAATCAAGAACAACGGTGTGGTCGGGCTCGGCGGTGCCACCTTCCCTACCAATGTCAAACTTTGCCCGCCTCCGGGTAAGAAAGCCGACATCCTCATTCTTAACGGAGCCGAGTGCGAGCCTTATCTTACCTCCGATTATCGTATCATGCTCGAAAAGAACGGGCAGATAGTCGTCGGAGCCGCTCTGATGAAACATGTGCTCGGTGTGGACAGGGTAGTGATAGGTATCGAGGAGAACAAGCCGGAAGCCATAGCCAAGATGAAGGAAGCTGCAGCATCTCTTGCCGCAGGCTCTTCAGACTATGCCGGCATCGAGGTGATGACGCTCAAGAAAAAATATCCTCAGGGCGGTGAAAAGCAGCTTATCGATGCCGTTACACACAGACAGGTGAAATCGATGGGGCTCCCTATCGACGTGGGTGCCGTGGTCCAGAATGTGGCTACTTCGTTGGCGGTATATGAAGCCGTACAGAAAAACAAGCCGCTTATAGACAATACCGTTACCGTGACAGGAGAATGCTTCCCTAAGCAGAGCAACCTTCTGGTCCGTGTCGGAACACCGCTTTCCTATATCATAGAATATCTCGGCGGCATGCCTGAGTCTGCAGCCAAGGCCATAAGCGGCGGTCCGATGATGGGCAAGGCCATCGCGAATATGGATGCGGCGACCCTGAAAGGTACCTCTTCCATACTTTTCCTTACCCGGGAGCAGACGAAGAGAAATCCTGAAACGAACTGTATCCGCTGCGGCAAGTGTGCGGAGGCATGTCCTATGGGGCTTGAGCCGTTCCTGCTCAACAAGCTGGCCCGGAACAACATGTATGATGAACTCGAGCAGAATGCCATCCAGGACTGCATAGAATGCGGTTGCTGTCTGTATTCCTGCCCTGCGAACATTCCGTTGCTCGATGTCATCCGTATTGCCAAAGGCGAAGTGATAAGGATAATCAGAGGCAGGACTGCCCCGAAAAAATGATACAAGAACATTAAAACAGAAAATATAAGATGAACAAACTATTGGTTTCACCATCTCCGCATATCCACACGAAGACTTCTACCCGCAGTCTGATGTTGGATGTGGTGATTGCGCTTCTGCCTTCCGTGATAGTTTCCATACTGTATTACGGCTGGTCGGCAGTGGTCGTACTCGCAAGCAGTGTGGTATTCTGCGTGTTGCTGGAGTACCTCATTACTAAATATCTTCTCAAGAGACCCGGCACCGTCGGCGATCTGTCGGCAGTAGTGACGGGTATCATTCTCGCGCTCAACCTGCCTCCTACAGCTCCATGGTGGGTGGCTATGATAGGAGCCATCGTTGCTATCGGCGTAGCCAAAATGACTTTCGGAGGCCTCGGTCAGAACGTGTTCAATCCGGCTATTACGGGCCGTGTTTTCCTGCTTATCTCTTTCCCGGCCATCATGACCACATGGGGCGGAGCCAAGGGCTTTATCGGCGGTGTCGATGCAGTATCCGGAGCTACCCCGCTCGGGATCGTGAAGGAAGGCCTGATGCAGGGGCAGACCATCGACCAGATTTTCGCGGCTCATGATTTCTCGTATCTCCAGATGCTTTTCGTGAACATAGGAGGCTCTGCCGGTGAGATTTCGGCTTTGGCTGTCATCATCGGGTTTATATACATGCTTGCCCGCAGGGTCATCAGACCGTATATCACGCTTTCGATACTCCTTACCGTAGGCGTATTCTCCGGAATATTCTGGCTTGTAGACCCGTCTCAGTATACCGACCCTCTGTTCAACCTTCTTACCGGAGGTGTCCTTCTCGGCTCTGTCTTCATGGCTACCGACTACGTGACCTCTCCTATGAGCGACAAGGGCGGCATCATCTTCGGTGTCGGTATCGGTATCATAACCATGCTGATAAGGTATTTCGGAGCTTATCCGGAGGGAATGTCTTTCGCCATCCTGATTATGAACTCCACGGTTCCTCTTATCAACAAATTCTGTAAACAAAAGAAATTCGGGAGGGCTTGATCATGGCGGTACAATCTTCATTCAAAAACATGACGCTCTGCCTTTTTGCAGTCTGCATAGTTTCATCCGCACTGCTGGCAGGGGTATATGCTATCACTAAGGAGCCTATCGATGCGGCCAACCATGCCAAGACGAACAACGCCATCGCACAGGTGGTGCCTGAGTTCGAGGGCGATCCGGTAGCCGATACGATAGAGGTCGCAGGCGTGAAATATCCTTATTACACCGTAAGCAAGGCCGGCCGGCCGGTGGGCTATGCCATCACTTCCTCATCGGTAGGGTACGGCGGACCTGTCACTCTTATGGTAGGAATTACAGCCGACAGAGTCATATACAATACCACGGTTATTTCCCAGTCCGAGACCCCTGGCTTGGGTGCCAAGTGCGTTGAGCCGGAGTTTGCCGGTCAGTTCAAAAACTTCGACCCTGCTACGAAGAAACTGACCGTGAAAAAGGACGGAGGAGATATCGATGCCATCACTGCCTCGACCATCACATCAAGGGCCTATGCCAATGCCGTGGCAGCTGCCGTAGCAGTGTATGATGCTGTCGTGTCCGGGACCGATGCGGCGGAAGCCGTGACAGGGGCTACGGCCGCAGCTGACTGTGAAGACGGCGCCGAGGACAGCGGAAACATTCAGGAAATAAAATAAAGGAGAATAACCATGGGAAAAATTCAACTTATAACAAAAGGCTTTGTAAAGGAGAACCCTACATTCTCCCTTCTGTTGGGCATGTGTCCGACATTGGCTACGACTACTTCAGCCATAAACGGAATGAGCATGGGACTTGCTACTGTTTTCGTGCTTGTCCTGTCCAATATGGCTATTTCCGCTACGGCTCCGTATATTCCGGACAAGGTGCGTATTCCTGCGTACATCGTCATTATCGCAGCATTCGTGACCATTCTGCAACTCGTGATGCAGGCGTTCACTCCTGATATTTACGAGACTCTCGGTCTGTTCATTCCGCTTATCGTGGTGAACTGTATCGTGCTCGGCAGGGCGGAGGCTTTCGCCAACAAGAACAGCGTAGTGGATTCAGCCTGCGACGGTATCGGCATCGGCATCGGCTTTACCTTTGCCCTGACATTGCTCGGACTTGTCCGTGAAATCCTCGGCAGCGGCTCCGCTTTCGGATACAAGTTCATTGCCGGTGACGGCATCCTCGTATTCGTCCTTGCTCCGGGAGCATTCATGGCGCTGGCATATCTGATAGTCCTTTTCAAGAAGGTGACGGCCAAAAAGGGAGAGTAGTACAACATTAAAACGAATATGTTATGGAATATATACTGATTATCATATCTGCGATATTCGTCAACAATATCCTGCTTGCCCAGTTCATGGGAATCTGTCCGTTTCTCGGTGTTTCCAACAAGTTGAGCACCGCTGTGGGCATGTCCGGAGCCGTATGCTTCGTCATTACTCTCGCCACGTTGGTGACATATCTTTTCCAGTATTATGTGTTGGTGCCGCTCGGGATCGAGTTCATGCAGACCATCGCTTTCATCCTCATCATCGCGGCTTTGGTGCAGATGGTGGAAATCGTGCTGAAGAAGGTCAGTCCTGCACTGTATCAGGCGTTGGGCATTTTCCTCCCGCTGATCACGACGAACTGTGCCGTTCTCGGTGTGGCCCTGATGGTGGTGACCAAAGAGTTTACTTACGGAGGCGAGCCTCATATGCTGAATCTGGGAGAATCCGTGGTATTCGCTTTTGCGACTTCCTTGGGATTCGGATTAGCGATGATTCTTTTCGCCGGACTGCGTGAACAGATCGCTCTGAACAAGGTGCCCAAGGCTTTCAAGGGGATTCCTATCGCTCTCGTGACTGCAAGTATCCTTGCAATGGCGTTCATGGGCTTCTCCGGACTTGTTTAGAAACTTATGAATGAATCCATAAGAAATACACCCGGGTCTCCGTCCGAATGGTACGACCTGGGTGTTTTTTATCGTAAAAATGCCCGCTTCGGCGAGGCTATGAATGCTTTCAGGATGGCCGCAGAGACGGCCAATGATGATTCATTGAGGGCAAAGGCGCTGGCTTCGATCGAGCTGTTGAAAGAAATCAACGGTTTCGTGAATGTCGATCTGATGAATCCGTAATCAGAATCGGTAGCGGAGGGAAAGGGTAGGGATGAAGCCGAACCAGCCGTTGTTGTAATAGCCTGTCTTGCCTTTATACACTATTATTTCAGTTTCACGGTCGATTCTATGGGTGATATCGCCGTTTACATGCATTCCGAAATATGGACGCAGGTCCACTGAAATCTGCAGCGGGAATTCGAAAGTGTATTCGAGCCCGGCCTGGAGTGCTACCGACAGCATGAAGCCGTAGTCGTTCAGGCGCGTTCTGTAATTGTCATAATTATACACGACCCTGTCCTGAACATAGCCCAATGAAAGCCCCGGCCCGGTGTACAGGGCCCAGGTACCTTTCTGTGTCCAGGCCGGACGAGCCACCACGAAATTGTATATGGCTGTGCCCTTGATACCCGGTGCGGAGCTGGCTGCATATCCGAAATCCAAACTGAGGTCAGTCTGGATGAAATTCTTTTTCC
>CALUSD010000224.1 GCA_944323295.1 uncultured Bacteroidales bacterium
CAGAACGATTCCGACAAGAAAAGCTCCGAGAATTCCCTCCATACCTGCCAGCGACATCAGGCCTCCTCCGAGAAAGACCATCGCCAATACGAATACGAACTGCATCACTGGATCGTCGTATTTACGCAGGAACCATTTCCCGGCTACTGGGAAAAGGAAAATGATTACAAGGCAGAGCAGCACCACTTTCAGGCAAAGCATAAGCCAGAAAAAGCCGTCGACCGTTCCCTGATACATTCCGCTGATAACAGCAAGGATGACGAGTGCCAGCGTGACGGTAATCACCGTGCCTCCTATGGTAATATTCACGCTGCGCTGACGCGAAAGCCCGTATCTGCTGACAATAGGATAAGCGACAAGAGTATGGGAAGCATACATGCTGGCCAAAAGGACGGAAGATACCACCGGAAAATCGAGGATGGATACACTGGTCCATATTCCGAGAATCATCGGAATGGCAAAAGTGAAGAGTCCGAATACCAAGCCCTTCACCTTGTTCTTGCGGAAATCTTCCAGATCCATTTCGAGACCTGCCAGGAACATTATGTAGAAAAGCCCTACCTTTCCGAAAAGTTCGAAACTGCTGTCCCTTTCGAGTATGTTGAAACCGAATTCACCTATGGCTACACCGGCCAGAATCATTCCTATAATATGCGGTATCCTCAGTTTCCCGAGAAGAATAGGAGCAAAAAGTATGATAACCAGCACTATAAGAAAAATCCATATAGGGTCCGTGACCGGCAATGAGAAACTGCTTGGAAAATTCATCTGACATTCATTTATACAAAAATAACAAAATTTGTTTATAGTAAGTTCCCCGACTTTCAGAAAGTGTTTTGAAAAATCAAAACTGTTTCTATAACTTTGGGAATTCTGCAATGCGATGCAATGAATATTTCAAAACCCGGCACGGTTTAAAAAACGGCACGGTAAAAAAAACGATAAAAGATATGGAAAACAAAATAATTCCGGTACTGCTGCTTACCGGCTACCTCGGAAGCGGAAAGACAACACTCGTAAACAAAATCTTGGCGAACAGGAAAGGCATACGCTTCGCCGTGATCGTCAACGACATCGGCGAGGTAAACATAGATGCCGCACTGATACAGAAAGGCGGAGTGGTGGCCCAGAAGGACGACAGTCTGGTAGCTCTGCAGAACGGATGCATCTGCTGTACGCTAAAGACCGACCTGATAGAACAGATATTCGAACTGGTCCGGGCGCAGCGTTTCGACTACATAGTGATAGAAGCCAGCGGTATCTGCGAGCCCGAGCCGATAGCTACGACCATCTGCAGCATTCCGACATTCGGAGGTGCATACGTAAAATACGGTGTCTGCCGTCTCGACTGCATAGTGACGGTAGTGGATGCCCTGAGAATGAGAGATGAATTCGGATGCGGCGATTCTCTCGAACGCCGGAACATGGATGAAGAAGACATCGAAAAACTGATAATCCAGCAGATTGAATTCTGCAACATAATCCTGCTCAACAAGGCGTCGGAAGTCTCGGCGGAAGAACTCGGCAAAATACGGAAAATCATCCGTTCTCTCCAGCCGGGAGCCGAAATCATGGAATGCGACTACACGGATATAGAGTTGGACAAGATACTGAATACCGGACTGTTCGACTTCGACAAGGCTGCCATGTCGGCAGGCTGGATTCAGGGTATCGAGAGCGTCCCGTCGGCGGAAGCTGAAAAGGAAGCTCGGGGACACCATCATCACCACGGCGAAACAGGAGAGCATCACCATGACGAAGCCTGCGGAGAACACCATCACCACCACGACGAAACAGGAGAGCACCATCACCACCACGGCGAAGGAGAAGCCGAAGAATACGGCATCGGCACATTCGTCTACTATCGGCGGCCGGCATTCGATATCAACAAGTTCGACTATTTCGTAACAAAGAAATGGCCAGAATCGGTCATCCGGGCAAAAGGCATCTGCTATTTCAGCGACGAAAAAGACATGTCCTACCTGTTCGAACAGGCCGGCACCCAAAAGATGCTCAGACAGGCCGGGCAATGGTATGCCACAGCTCCCGTCGAAGAGCTGAAACAGCTGATGCAGTCCGATCCGGGATTCATGAGGGACTGGGACGAGGAATACGGAGACAGGATGCAGAAAATAGTGTTTATCGGACAGAACATGGACAGGGAGGCTATAGTCCGAGCCCTCGACGACTGCCTGTCAGATTTGCAATAACCGGAGTTCCGCGACATCGTCAACCGGAAAACACGTGTGATCACCCTCCGCCGGCATCAGGACTGTTTTCTGTAAGTGATGACGGCTACGGCATTGATGACTGCGGCAAAGACCGAAAGCATTATGAAATCGAACTGCAGGTCTGCAAAAGAACTGCCTTTGAGACATACGGCCCTGAGGATATTCACGAAATAACGTGTGGGCAGGCAATAGGTGACGTATTGCGACCATGTTTCCATGGAACTGACCGGTGTGAAAATCCCGCTCATCAGCATGAACACCAGCACGAAGAAAAACATCATGAATACCGACTGGAGCAAAGTATCCGAATAGTTGGATATTATCAGTCCGAAACCCGCCATGAATACAAGGAAAATCATGGCGCTGACATAAATCTCGAGAAGGCCTCCGTTAGACGCAAGCCCGTAGACGAAATGCGCTATCAGGAAAGATATCGTAAAAGCGAAAATCCCGAGAATGCCATAGAAAACCACTTTCGAAAAAATGAAATCACGTTTTCTGACAGGGGAAACATTTATCTGCTCGATAGTGCCCTTCTCCTTTTCGGTAACAATGCTCAGCGTCGGGAAAAAGCCCCCTACCAGCACTATCACCACGATCATCAGGGCCGGCACCATGAACAGCTTGTACTCAATATGAGGATTGTATTTGAACTGCGGCACCACTTTCAGAGGCAAGGAATTCCCTGCACCTGAAATCCCTTCCGAAAACGACGTCACGATAGAAGAGAGATAGCCGCCTCCTATGGAGCCCTTGGTGCTGTTTACGGCATTCGCCGCAATGAATATTTCCGCATTTCCGCCTCTGCCCACGGTCCTTTCCATTCCTTCGGGTATTTCGACGATAATGTCGGTGTTTCCTCTGCCGAGCTCATCCATTGCGGCATCATACGTATCTTCGTATGATGCAGGCACGAAATATCCTGATTCGAAAATCCTGTCCGTCAGTTCGGCAGACAAAACGGAACGATCCCTGTCCACGACGGTGACACGGACATCGCGCACCTCCATATTTGCGGCCAAAGGCACGACCAGCATCAGAAGCAACGGAAGAAGAATCAGCACCATCGGCATGAACGGATTGCCGAAAAACTGCTTTGCCTCCTTGATCATCAAATATCCGAATGCACCCATAAGAGAATTATTCTATTCTATCCTTGAATTTTACTACGGCCGCCGTAAAAAACAGGACGGCAAGTCCTGACATTATCAGAATCTCGGTAGTCACATACCTCACCGGCACGCCCTCTATCATTATTTTCCTCATGGCCTCTATGAACCATTTTGCCGGTATCACCTGAGCGAACCACTGCAAGGCTACAGGCATGCTCTCTATCGGATAAAGCATTCCGCTGAACATCATCACCGGTATCAGAAATATCATTCCGCAAATCAACGTAGCGATAATCTGCGTCTTGACAATCGACGACACGAACATGCCTATTCCGAGCGAGAGTATGATATATATCAGCGACACTAAAATCATCCAGAAGAAACTGCCCTCCACAGGCACTTTCAATACGAAAATCGTCAAAAGGAGTATGTTCAGCAGAATCGCACACGATATGACGAAATACGGAATCATTTTCGCCAATACGATATAAATGGGCCTTACCGGGGATACGAGCAGCACTTCCATGCTTCCGGTCTCCTTTTCCCTGACTATGGATACGGATGTCATCAGCGCACATATCAGCATGAGTATCAGACCCATTATTCCGGGTACGAAATTGTACGAGCTTTTCAACTGCGGATTGTACAGCATCCTGAGATTGGGTGTCAGAGACGCTCCCCCTGCCGGCATGTCAGACGGCATGCCGATACCGGACCCCGCCATTTCATCCCCGAAATAGCCGTAAACGATCCTGGAAAGATACATTACTTCCATCGAGGCATTGTTCGGGTTGGTCGCATCCACGACCAATGCCATCTCGGCCCCTTCCGCCCCAAACATTGCCGGGATGAATCCGGCAGGAAAAATCAATGCCGCATCTATTTCCCCGCGCCGCATGGCTTCATCTACCTCAGCCTCCGAAGCATATTTTCCGACATAGGTAAAATACTCGCTTCTGTCTATCTTTTGCATCAGTCTCGTGATGGAAATGTCATCATCCATCGAGAGCAGACCTATGTTCACATTCCGGATTTCGGTCGATATGGCGAAACCGAACAGAACTATCAGCACCGTAGGGAGGCCTACGAGTACCAACAGCGTCTTCCTGTCCCTGAAAATGTGCAGGAATTCCTTTCTGACGAATGCAAAAAATTCTTTCATAACCACTCCTTTCCGCCCGGCTCATTCCGAACGTTCGGCACCGCGGGCCAGAATATCGAAAACTTCGGCTATCGAAGAAGCCCCGTACTTTTCCTTCAATGACGCAGGACTGTCCAAGGCGTCTATACGGCCATCCACCATCATGGAAATCCTGTTGCAATACTCTGCTTCATCCATGTAGTGCGTCGTGACGAACGCGGTTATGCCTTCATCGACCGCCTCGTATATGAGTTCCCAGAACTGCCGTCTTGCCGCAGGATCCACCCCTCCGGTAGGCTCGTCCAAAAAGACTATCTCCGGTTTGTGGATGATGGCTACCGAAAACGCTATTTTCTGCTTCCAGCCCTGCGGCAGGTCCTTTACCGGCGAATTTTTCTCCGCCGACAGAGAGAGCCTGTCCAACAGCATGTCTATACGCGTCTTCACTTCGTTTCGCGGCACCCCGTATATCCCGGCGAAAAGCTCCATATTGTCATTGACCGTCAGGTCACCGTAAAGTGCGAATTTCTGGCTCATATACCCTATGTGCTTCTTTATCAGTTCCGACTGCGTCCTGATATCGAAGCCTGCGACATGTCCTGTGCCCGAAGTAGGGAAACTCAGCCCGGTAAGCATCCTCATGGCGGTAGTCTTTCCGGCGCCGTTCGCACCGAGGAAACCGAAAATCTCTCCCCTTCTGACATCGAAAGTGATATCGTCGACTGCGGTAAAATTCCCGAAACGCTTGGTCAAGTGCTCGACTTCTATGACAAATTCATCCTTTTCCATCACTTGTCCCCCAGATTCATGTAACAGTCTTCCAACGATGCGCTTATTTCGCGCACCGTCACTCCCGTGTGGCCGTATTCGGAGCCAAGACGCCCTGCTATTCCGTCTACGGATACGTCTGCACCGTCTTTCAGCGTCACATGGTGCGTATCTCCGAAAGTATAGCATTTCTCCACCGTCTCCATCGATCTCAAATCATGCAGGAGACGGAACATGTCGTCGGAGCGGACTGAAAGAAGACGCCTGTCGAACTGCGCGACTATGTCCGAGGGCGAATCCACAGTCAGGAACTTCCCGGATTTCATCATCGCGACAGTATCGCAGCGGTCCGCTTCATCCATGTAGGCTGTGGAAACCACTATCGTCATTCCCCTGTCCCTGAGTTCCGCCAGATTTTCCCAAAGCTCGCGTCTCGAAGAAGGATCCACTCCGGTAGTCGGCTCATCCAAAAACAGCACGGAAGGCGAATGTATCAGAGAACAGCACAGAGCGAGCTTCTGTTTCATGCCGCCCGAAAGATTGCCTGCCTTGCGTTTCTCAAAAGGCCTCAACCGGCAGTATATGTTCTCTATCATATCGGAATTGCTGTCGATATCCTTGCCGAAAACCGATGCGAAGAATTCAAGATTTTCCCTGACCGACAAATCGGAATACAACGAGAATTTTCCAGGCATATAGCCCAATATGGTCCGGATGGTCCGGTAATCCCGGACAATATCCAATCCCTCGACGGTAGCAGTCCCTTCGTCAGGACGGATAAGGGTGGCAAGAATCCTGAACAGAGTGGTCTTTCCGGCGCCGTCCGGCCCGATAATTCCGAAAAGTTCCCCTTTCCCGACAGCAAAGTCGCCCTCCAAATCCACTGCAGGAAGAGGGTGTCTCCCGAAACTCTTTTTCAGATTGTGTATGGTAATGGAATCCATGAGAAGACTGAATCAAAATTCGACACCGCCATACATTCCGAGTTTTATCAGTCCGTCATTCTCTACAGCTATCTTCACTGCATAGACAAGGTTTTTTCTCTCGTCGTCCGTATAAATATTTTTCGGAGTGAACTCGCTCTGGTCCGAAATCCACACTATCGTCCCGGGATATTCTTTCTCATACCCTCTTCCGTAGTCGGACCAGACCCTGACCTGCTGTCCGATAGCTATGTCCGAAAGCCGTGCGGAAGTCACATAAACTCTCAGATAAACCCTGCTCAGATCCGCCACCTTGAACAAGGGTCTTCCCGCCGATGCGAATTCCCCCTCTTCGGCATACTTTGTCAGCACCGTACCTGATACTGGAGACTTTATTCTGCACTTTTCTATCCGGTCCTTTACCTGGGCGATCTGTATGGCTATTCCGGAACTCTGGGCATCGATACTTGCTACGGATTTCGCAAGAGCGGACTCCTGCGCATCGATTCTCTTCACGAGCACAGCTTCCTCAGCCTCGATATCATCCATCTGTTTCCGTGTGGCGGCTCCGTCGGCAAGGAGATTCTCTACACGCTCCTTTTCATGCCGCAGCGTATTCAACTGCTCCTTCATGGCATCCAGCTGCTTGTCTATGTCAGGCCTGCTGTTCAAGACGGATTCTTCGCTTTTCATAAGCTGCAGCATGTTCAGATAGAGCTGGACGGTGTCTATGCAGCCGAGTACCTTCCCGGCCTCCACAGGCATGCCCTCTTCGACATCCATATAGAGGATTCTGCCGTTGGCTTCCGAAGACACCGTCACTTCTACAGTCTCGAAATAGCCTTCAGCATCGTATTCTCCTTTGTTGGCATTGCAGGACGACAGCATGAGTACTGCCACCGGTATCAAAGCGTATGTTTTTCCCATTTCCCCTGTTTTTATTCCGGACATACCCGCAGCAGAGGCATAGACATGTCCGTCGATTATTGATTGTAAAGTATTTTCAGATCGTAGATATTCTTCAACAGTTCCAAATGATGGCGGGAACGTTCGGTCACAGCGTTGTTCTCGCTGACTATATCCCCGAGCAGTTCGTTCACGGTTATCATTCCGTTGCGGTATTTCGACTCGGAAGTCTTGCGTACCGATTCCCTCAGCCGGACTATTTCGTCATCGGATGCCTTCAAATCGTACATTCTGTCGATTTCATTCTGTATCTGCACATTCTGGATACCGAGATTCCATTCGAACACATCTCTTTGCAGCTCTACGGAGCGTCGGCTCGCCTCGATGCTGCGCAAATCGTTCTTCCTTGTATAAAATCCCGATATGTCCCATTTGAACGTGATTCCGAGAACTCCGTTCCATGACATCCTGTTGTACACCATGTCGTCGAAAATGTTCAGTCCGGGTTTCCCGTACCAGCCCTGTGCGAAAAATGCGAACTTGGGCATAACGGCGACATCGAGCATCTTCTTTCTGGTATCGATTTCTTTGAGCCGCGCATCGAAAAGCATAAGTTCCGTACGGAGATTCCGGCTCGTGTCCACTATACGGGGCTCCGGAATTTCAAATATCTCGTCATCCTCCACTTTCCGGCCTATCATCAGCGCAAGCATGTCCTTGTACGAACGGATGGACATTTCCATCTGCCGCCGCTGCTGACGAAGAGAAAGACGCTCTACCGTTATGTTGTCGATATCGCTCTGCAGAGCCGTCCCGTTTTTCACGGCTGACTCTACCGCCGACAGGTTTGCGGTCAACAGGGTATCCATACGGAGATTGGTCTGCAAATTCATCTCCATCAGGAGAATGCCGAAATACATCTGGTTCACCCTGCTTTCAAGCGCATCCATATCCTTGTCGAGCGTCAGTTCGGAAACTTCCTGCTGCGCTTTTACAGCCTCCCTTTGAACCTTGGAATAGCCGCCGTCCCAGATCGTCTGACTGATTTCCAACTGCACCTTGTACTGATCATGCGACATCCCGGCCATGTCTATACCGACCATTTTCATCAGGTCGCTGAAAGCAGCAGGAAACTCGGTGACATCGCTCTGATACACGGCCTGCCCTGAAAGCGAGATGCGCGGAAGATATCCCATGGCTGCGTTTTCGAAAGAATACATGGACGTAGCCTCGGTCAGTTCGTACTGTTTTATAAGAGGATAGTTTTCACGGACCAGCCTGTAGCACTCTTCGATAGATATCGCAGACATGGAAGGTGCTGCCGCAACAAGGAAAACCGTGACTAATATATTCCTGTAAAAACGCATGGCTTGTCTGATGTTTAACCGATAACAAAATTAGCATTTTTTATGACTATACACAAAAAATACCGCCGTCCCGGCCATGATAAAAGCGGGTAAGGAATATATCCCGTGAAGATGTTCTATCCGGCGATATCGGCGACTTCGGCCCTGACGTATGATATCAGGTCTGCCGGACGTATACGGAACTGAAGTCCGCGGACGCCCGCGCTTACATATATTGAATCGAAATCCAGCGCGGTCCGGTGTATATAGACATGGTACGGCTTCTTCATCCCCACGGGAGAGCATCCTCCACGGATGTATCCGGTGACGCCGAGCAGATCTTTCATCGGGATGAGATCGCATTTCTTGTTGCCCGAGACCTTGGCCGCAGCCTTCAGATTCACTTCAAGGTGGCCCGGGACGACACAAACGAAATAACCCGTCCTGTCGCCCGACAGCACGAGGGTCTTGAATACCTGTTCAATCGGCTCGCCTACCTGTTCGGCTATATGAGAAGCCGCAAGATTGTTTTCGTCCACCTCATACGGGACGAGTTCATACGAAATGCCCGCCCTGTCGAGAAGGCGGGCGGCATTCGTTTTTTCTATTTTCGATTTCATATCAGTGTCCCGTCATGTATGCCTCGAAACGTTTCAGAGTATTGAGTTCCGCCTCCTTGGTAGAAGCCGCCACGACAGTGGTCGAGACC
>CALUSD010000225.1 GCA_944323295.1 uncultured Bacteroidales bacterium
CATCCGCAGGGCAGACATCGGAACATTTCGTGCATTCCGGCCTGCACCAGCCTCTTTCGAAAGACATTTCAGGCTGCATAAGGGTCATCAGAGAGCCGGAAGGCCGCAGGACCTGATTCGGGCAGACGGATACACAGAGCTGACACGCGGTACAGTGTTGGCTGAAATGTTTGAGGCTCAGTGATCCGGCCGGCTTCAGCGGCGTTTTCCGCGCCGGGATTTTCTTCTCTTCGATAACAGCCAGGCCTCCGTCCACTTTCTTGTCCTGGGCTTTCATCGAAGCGGCGGCAACGGCTATTGCCGAGGATGCGAGGAATGCCCGTCTGCCGGCATCGTTGCCTTTTCCGCCTGAGCGGCTGCCGGCATTGTCGGAGACATCCGGAGGGACGCTGCCATTGTCGGGCATCCCGACAGCCGGATTCTTTTTCCATGTGAATCTGTATTTTATGGCATTCTCGCTGCATATGTCGATACAGTCGAAACAGTCCACGCATCTGCTGCAGTCGATTCTATGCTCTTTCGTATCGATGCAGGCTGCCTTGCAATGCTTTCCGCAGAGCCCGCAGTTCCGGCATTTTTCCGTATCGATGACCGGTCTGAACATGGAAAATCTCGAAATCAGGCCGAGAATGGAGCCTACCGGGCAGATGGTGTTGCAGTAAGTCCGGCCGTTTTTCCATGCGAGGATGAAAAGCGCGATGAATGTCACGGCGGCTATGATGAATGTCGGCAGGCTTTTCATCCATACTTCCGTGCTGTAAAACGCATAGCTGTCAGCTCTTTCGGCGAGCCATGCGAAGAGGTTGTTGCCCCAATGGTAAACCGGAGCGAACAGGCTGCTGACGATTCTTCCGTAAGAACTGTATGGTGCGAGCAATGCTGTAAAAGAGGTGAAGCCTGCGACGAGCGCAATGATGAAAACCGCCAATATCCCGTACCTGAGCCAGTTTTTGGCCGGAGACCAGGAAAATCTGAATCTGTTTTTCTTTTTTGTGCGTCCGTGAATCCACGAGATGACATCCTGCATGATGCCGAGCGGGCAGATGACAGAGCAGTAGATACGTCCGAAAACGAGGGTGACAATGACGAGTATGGCCACTACCGCGAAATTCAGAGCTAATACGGCCGGAAGAAACTGGATTTTGGCCAACCATCCTAACCATGCGTGCAGGGTGCCGGTGAAGTCGAGAAACAGCAGCGTGATCAAAACAAAGACTGCGGCTGCCGCTATGATGCGTATTTTTCTTGGCATAACAGACTCTATTTCATGCAAAAATAAAAAACTGTTTTTATCTTCAGTTCTAATTTGTGTTAAAATAGCGATTTTCCGACTAAAAATGTATATTTGTCTCGGACTTGTGAAAAATGTTTCATTTAAAATGATATGATTATGAAAAAGACCTTTAATATTGTTGCCTTGGCGGCAATGTGTATTTTCTGTGCAATGCCGTTGTCCGCGAAAAGCGGAGTGGATCTCGGGTACCTGAATTCCACCTATCGGTCCAAGGCTGACGGCGCAGATGCCGTAAAGGCTGATCCGATGAACGGTTTTTTCGTAGGGGTGAACAACGACATCAGGCTGATTGCCGGTCTTTCCATCCAGCCGGGACTGTACTACTCTTATCTGAATTCGACAGGCAGTGAGGAGGCGGTAGGTTTCAATATATCGGACAGCTATACCGAACACATGCTGAACATTCCTATCCAGTTCAAATACACCTTCGACATCGTGCCTGTGTTCGGAGTGTATGTATTTGCCGGCCCGACTCTGTCTCTCGGCCTGGCTGCCACCAACAAAATGTCCGTGACGGGAAGTTTCCTGAGCCAGACCATCGGCGGCAGTGTGACTTACAATGCCTATTCAGGCAAGTTCAAGTCCGAAGAACTGTCGGAAGAGATCGTGAATACCGTCAACCAGTACATGCCGCAGAGCCAGATGAACCGTTTCGATGTGCTTATGGGAGGCGGCATAGGCCTGGACCTTCTGAAATTCATTACCGTCAAGGGCGGTTTCGACTACGGTCTGATGAACAGATACAAGGGCGACCTGGCTGAAGCGGGGACGCTGAACAGGATGCAGTACTACATATCGGTAGGCATCAAGTTCTGACAGCGGACAGCGGAGGAGTCCCGGATGTTCAGCCGGGCGTCGAGTACTATGGCAGGGTTGCTTGCATCCCTGCCGTTTATTTTGTCTATTATGCATCTGGCTGCCACTTCCCCCATCTGACTGAGCGGCTGGGCTACGGAAGTCAGGGCCGGCTCGACTATCAGCGCGGATTTGGATTCGGAGAATCCCGCGAAAGCCGTATCCTGAGGGATTCTCAGCCCGAGTTTTTTAGCAGCCTTCATGGCGCCTATGGCTACAGGGTCGTTGAATGCGAATACGGCATCGGGCTTTGCCCCGCATTTTATCAGTCTTTCCATTTCCCGTGCCCCGTCATCGATGAACATCCCTGTATCTATCACTGATGACTCGTCTACCGTGCGGCCGGATTCTTTCATGGCTTTCAGAAAACCTTCCAATCTGAGTTTCGTCAGGTCGAGATCGCGCGGCCCTGCCATGTGCACTATCTTTTCATATCCTTGCTCTATAAGGTGCTTTACGGCAATATAGGCCATCCGAGTGTCGTCGATGACGACTTTGGGTGCGTCTATCTTGGAGCAGACCCTGTTGAAGAATACTATCGGTGTGCCGCTGTTCAGGATTTCATTGTACAGATCTGCATTCCTGTGACTTTCCGAAGTGGTGGAAATGAGGATGCCGTCCACGAGATTCTGTTTAAGCAGCAGAAGGTTTTTCCTTTCAGTTTCGTAAGATTCGTCGGAGGTGGTTATCAGTATCGTATAGCCGGCTTCGGACAGGGTGCGCTGCATCCCGGTGATGATTTTGGGAAAGAAGGAATGCACAAGTTCCGGAACGCAAAGTCCGATGGTATGGCTTCGTTTCGTGACAAGTCCGATAGCCATCGGATTCGGATGATAGTTGAGCTCCGCCGCCGCTTTCAGGACGAGCTCGCGCGTTTCCTTTTTTATTTCCCAGCTGTCCGACAGGGCTCTGGAGACAGTGGATGTGGAAATCCCTAACTTTTTTGCAATATCCTTTATGGTAGTGTGTTTCTTTGTGGTCTCAGGCATTTCGTTCAAATATGTGGGCGAAAGTCAAAGATACACAGAAACCGAGAGCGGAACAAATTTTTTCTGATTGGCGTTTATGTATTGCGGAATGCAAACGTTCCCGGGAACGTTTCCGTTGATTTATTGCCGTACAGCGGCATTTTTTCGCTGACAAATTATATAACTTTATTCTCGGAAAACCACTCTGATGTCTTAACGCAAAAACTGAAAACATGAACTGGATAGACTATATAACGATTATCTTTTTCGCTTTGGGCGTATTTTTAGCCGGTCTGGCGTTTTCCGGAAAGCAGAAAAACATCAAATCTTTCTTCTCGGGGGGGGGTGCCGTACCGTGGGGAATAAGCGGTCTTTCCCTGTTCATGGGGTTCTTCTCTGCCGGGACTTTCGTCGTCTGGGGAGCGATAGCCTATTCGCACGGCGCCGTTGCCATATCCATCCAGGAGTCCATGTGCGTGGCAGGTGTGCTTGTCGGACTGTTCATTGCCTCGAAGTGGCATAAAACTGGAGCACTTACGGCTGCCGAATACATTACTGAACGTTATGGCGCTTCCGTACAGAAAATCTATTCCTGCCTCTTTCTTCTTATCTCCCTTTTCAACACCGGGGCATTTCTCTATCCCATAGCCAAAATCGTGTCCGTGTCCACCGGTTTTCCCATAGACTGGTGCATCATCGTTCTGGGGCTGTTCTGCATCATTTATGTTTCTTTGGGCGGGCTCTGGTCCGTGGTGATCACCGACGTATTGCAGTTCATCGTGCTGACGGTCGCTGTCATCGTGACGGTGCCGCTTTCCCTGAAGAAGATAGGAGGAGTGGATGCTCTGCTGACGCAGGCTCCGCAAGGATTTTTCGATATTGCCGGAGAGGCATATCCTTTGGCTTTCATCATTGCCTTCGGCATCTACAATACAGTATTCATCGGAGGCAACTGGGCTTATGTCCAGAGGTATACCTCGGTCAGGACCGACAGGGATTCGAAAAAGGTCGCTTTCCTTTTCAGCGCCCTGTACCTTGTGTGTCCGATACTGTGGATGCTGCCTCCTATGGTGTACAGAATACTGAATCCGGGGCTTGCCGGCATGGAGGACGAGGGCGCATATCTCATGATGTGCAAGGAAGCGCTGCCTAACGGGATGCTCGGAATGATTCTCGGCGGGATGATTTTCGCGACGGCAAGTTCTTTCAACGCGACCCTGAACATTTCGGCAGGAGTTTTTACTCATGATATTTTCGGTACGCTGAAGCCGCGGTCATCTCAGAAAACGCTGCTGAATGTCGCGAGAATCTCTACCGTGGTTTTCGGCCTATTGGCGGTAATCGTGGCCTTGCTGATTCCGAAAATGGGCGGTATAGTCAATGTGGTCATCAGCATCGCGGCTCTGACCGGAGTGCCTCTGTATCTGCCTGTCATCTGGTCGCTTTTCTCGAAATATCAGACGAAAAAATCCATTCTGTCGGCCACCGTGCTGAGCCTTCTGATAAATGCCGCTTTCAAGTTCGTCACTCCTGCATTCGGATTTTCTTTGGACAGGACATGGGAAATGATAGTGGGCGTGTCGGTCCCTGTCATACTGTTGGTTGCGTATGAGATATATGCGAGAGCCTGCAAGGGGCAGGACCCTGCTTACGCAAGATACAAGGAGTGGGAAAAGGAGAGGGCAATGTCCGATGAACGCGATGCCGCCGGCAATGATTTCGGGATAAAGGTCATAAGGATAGGAGTGTGCATAGTGGGAGCCATGGTGCTGATTTTAGGCGCTGTCGCAGAGCATGACAGGCTCCTGATCATTGTGTCCGGGATAGTATTACTCATGGTCGGAGCATTGCTCGGGCTTAAAAGGAAGAAGTAACCATGCTGCTGAAAGAAAATTTTCAGGGAAATGTGCGCAAGATGAAAATCGAGAATCTGTCTTGCGATTTTACAGTCGTCGGAGGCGGTCTGGCGGGCACGTGTGCTGCTGTTTCCGCTGCGCGGGAAGGCGCCAAAGTCGTTCTAATCCAGGACAGGCCGGTGCTTGGAGGCAATGCTTCGAGCGAAGTGCGCCTGTGGGCGCTCGGTGCGACGTCGCATCAGGGAAACAACAACAGATACGCACGTGAAGGCGGTCTGATAGACGAAATCATGGTGGAGAATCTGAGAAGGAATCCGGAAGGGAATCCCGTGCTGTTCGATATGGTCCTCATAGACAAGGTGAGGGCGGAAAAGAATATCACTCTGCTTCTTAATACCGTGATGACAGGCGTCTGCAAATCCTATGCGGATACAGTATCTTCCGTAGAAGCGTTCAATTCCCAGAACCAGACTGTATACAGAATATCGTCGAAGCTGTTCTGCGATGCTTCCGGAGACGGCGTACTGGCATTCATGGCCGGCGCTTCTTACCGCATGGGAGCCGAAGACAGTTCTGAATTCGGGGAAAAATACGCTCCTGACGACGAATACGGGCAGATGCTCGGACATTCCATTTTCTTTTATTCGAAGAATGCGGGAAAACCGGTGGAATTCAAGGCTCCGGATATAGCGTTGAAAGACATTACGGAAATTCCGCGATACACTCTTATCGACTCTTCCGATCAGGGCTGCCGCTTCTGGTGGTTGGAGTACGGCGCCACGTTAGATACCATTTACGACAACGAAACCATAAAGTTCGAACTCTGGAAAATCGTTTACGGAGTATGGGACTACATAAAGAATTCCGGCAAGTTCCAGGACGTGGAGAATCTGACATTGGAATGGGTCGGACTGATTCCGGGAAAACGGGAAAGCCGACGTTTCAACGGACTTTACATGCTCAATCAGAACGATATCGTGAGCCAGCGCAGATTCGATGATGCCGTCGCATTCGGAGGTTGGGCCATAGACCTTCACCCGGCAGAGGGAGTATACAGCAGCGAGCCGCCCTGTACCCAGTATCATTCGAAAGGCATTTATTCCATACCGTACAGATGCCTCGTAAGCAGGGATTTGAAGAATCTTTTCATCGCCGGCAGAATCATGAGCGTATCGCATGTCGCATTCGGCTCGACCCGGGTGATGATGACTCTCGGACACTGTTCCCAGGCTGTAGGCGCAGCAGCCGCCCTCTGCGTGCGGCACGGAGTCTTGCCAGCGGATATCCTCGACGGAAAATATATGACGGAACTGCAGGACATCTTAGCATTGAACGGTCAGAGCATCCCGTTCTATCCGATACGTCCTGAAATCAACAAGGCTTCGGCCGCTCATGTTTCAGCCACTACTTCATTGGAACTCGGCTGTCTTCCATTCGACGGAGGCTGGAGGGAACTCGAGTTTTCCACCGCCCAGATGCTCCCGTTGAAAGCAGGGCTGCAGTATTCGTTCATCTTCGAAATAAGGTCCGACAGGGATGCGGATGTGGAGGTCTCGCTCAGAAAATCTTCGAGATTGGGAAACTATACACCTGATGAGACCGTGGATACCGTGCTTTTGCATGTGAAACGGGGTACTGACAGGTACGAAGTGAAGTTCGACAAGGTTTTGGATGCTGCGCAATATGCTTTTATCGCATTTTCACAGGCCGACGGAGTATGTCTCAGGGAGTCGCGCGCCAGGGTAACGGGAATAATGACCGTGTACAACAGGTACAACAAGGCCGTGGCTAAAAGCGCGGAGCAAAAGGCTCCGGAAAATTCCGGAATAGATTCTTTCGAATTCTGGATTCCGGAACGACGCCCCGGCGGAGCCAACATTGCGATGGAAATCGCACCTTCTCTTGACGTTTTCGACTGTACCGATGTCCTGAACGGCTATGTGAGGCCTTTCGTTCGTCCCAATGCCTGGGTGGCCGAATTCGATGACAGAAAACCCGTGCTTACCCTCGAATGGAATGAGCCTGAGACGCTGCACGAGCTCATCCTTTATTTCGATACCGACTACGACCACTCCATGGAATGCGTGCAGATGGGGCATCCAGAGAACGTGATTCCGTTCTGCGTAAACCGCTACAGGGTGACCGACGGAGAGGGGAGGCTCCTGCATGAAGCCGCGGAAAACTACCGGACCATAAACCGGATATGCTTCCCCGGACCGCTTACAACTAAGGTCATCAGGATTGAATTCGAAAAAGGGCATGAAGACATCCCCGTGTCTCTGTTCCAGATAGTTGTCAGATAACTGTCTGATATTAAATGGAAAACCAAGGTGAATGCCCGATACTGTGATGAATGCCCGACAATAATATAACACATTTCATTATAACTATTAACCACAACTACGCAAGTAGTTCCAACTTAAATTATTATGTCTACAAACAGTTGCTTTTCAACACCTAAGGGGAAATTCGCTTTCCTTTCGGTTGTCTGCATGCTGCTTGTCTTTTGTTTCGGAGCCATGTCGGCATACGGACAAAACGCAGCCCAAAAGGTGACGGTGACAGGTAATGTGGTAGATGAAACAGGCGCTCCCGTTACGGGTGCAAGCGTCTATATCAAAGGGACCACAATAGGTGTCACTACCGATTATGACGGGAATTTTACCGTAAGGAATGTTCCTGTCAATGCTACGCTGACGGTTTCATTTATCGGATACAAAGACTATACGTCCACGATAAGGGACGGGGCAAAGCTGAAAGTATCTTTGGAGCCGGACGCTACCATGCTGGATGAAGTAGTCGTAATGCCGTATGGCGGTCCGGTCGCAAGAAAAGACCTCACCGGTTCGGTGGCTTCGGTGAACATGAAAGACATGCTGGCGATGCAGACCGTAACATTCGAAAACGCCATTGCCGGAAAGGTGGCTGGAGTACAGGTGAATGTGGGAGACGGACAGCCTGGAGGACTGCCGGATATCGTGATCAGGGGAAACAACTCCGTGACCCAGAGTAACGCCCCTCTTTATGTAGTGGACGGTATTCCTCTCGAATCTCCGGACAACTCGTCCATCCCTACCCAGAATATCGCGAGCATAGAAGTGCTCAAGGATGCATCCGCGACAGCCATTTACGGTGCCCGCGGTGCGAACGGCGTCATAGTCATCACTACGAAAACCGGTACCGAAGGCGCTCCCAAGGTGGATTTCGAATACCGCTACAGCATGATGAAAGACTATAACAGGTATGAGATGATGGATCCGTACGAGTTCGTGAAACTCCAGAACGAACTCGATGCAGCCTACGGCGAAATGTATCTCGGAGGCCGCGACCCTCATCCGGACGGAACTCCGTGGACTCTCGAGGACTATCGCAACGTGGAGGCATACGACTGGCAGGATCTCGTGTCCCAGCTCGGCCAGATGCACGAATTCAGCGTAAGCGTGTCCGGAGGTACGAAAACGACCTCTTATTTGGCCTCGTTCAACTATCTGAACCAGAAGGGTATCATCATAAATACCGGCATGAAGAACTATGTCGGCAGTCTCAACCTTACCCAGAAAATCGGAAACAGGATACAGCTCGTCCTCAGGGCCAACTATGCCGACAAGGAGAGAACCGGACTTCAGGTGAATTACGGTCAGGGCTCGGCGGCTTACATGTACAAGGTGTGGACATACAGGCCTATTTCCACTGACGGTATGGATCTTTCCACGGAGCTCGAAGACCCGGTAGCTGTGGAGCAGGGCATCGTGCGGTACAACCCTCTACTCCAGACAGAGAATACCGACAGAAAGTACAATACGCGCCAGCTCCGTTCGAGCGCGATGATAAACTGGGATATCACTGACTGGCTCAAGTTCACATCTTCCATATCCTATACGAGAACGGAGTCGCAGACCGACCAGTTCAACAACTCCAGGACCGAAGAGGGCAGTATCCTTCCGGGAAGGAACGACGGCATCAACGGCTCGAGAAGAGTGGCTGTCGCTAATAACCTTTTGAATGAGAACGGAGGGCGACCCAAAAGGGTAATTTCCGCGTTACGCTTGATTCGAAAATCCTCATGTACGACAGTACACTCCGGTTTTCTCATCTTCGCAAGCCTTGAAATTCCACCTTTTGGGTCACCCTCTTGTTA
>CALUSD010000226.1 GCA_944323295.1 uncultured Bacteroidales bacterium
TAGCCGGAGAAGTGCCGAAAGCCATCATAGCCGGCGACATGGACGGTGCGGAAAAGGCGATAGAATGGCACAGGAAAGTGTTCGGAGAAGACTATTATCTGGAAGTGCAGCTGCACAGGACCGAAGTTCCGGGCCTGTCGTTAGAAGTGTTTGAGAAGCAGTCCGCTTCAAATGCAGGCATTTTCGAACTGGCGGAAAAAACCGGAGTGAAGGTCGTGGCGACCAATGACGTACATTTCGTGAACAGGGAAGACGGTCCTGTGCATGACAGGCTGATATGTCTGACGACCAATGCCGATGTCGACGACCCGAAAAGGCTGCGCTACACCCAGCAGGAATACCTCAAGAGCGAGGAAGAAATGGCGGAACTGTTCCCAGACCATCCAGAGGCTTTGGCGAACACGATGGAAGTTTTCGACAAGATAGAAAGCTACACCATCGACCGCGGCCACGTCCTGCCGGTATTCAAGATCGACGACTCTTTCCTCGCGGAAAAAGAAAAATATCTCGAAAAATACAAGGATGTCATCGACGTCGGACGCTGCGACAAGGACGGGAACGACAGGGGCGAAGCCTTCACCTATTCCGTCGCCTATCTCTGTGAACTCTGCTACAAGGGGGCGGAACGGCGCTACGGAGACCTGAATCCGGAGCAGGCCGAGCGTATCGATTTCGAATTGAAGACCATCAGCAGGATGGGCTTCCCGGACTACTTCCTCATAGTGCAGGACTTTATTGCAGCGGCACGGAGCCAGGGCATCTGGGTCGGCCCCGGAAGAGGATCGGCCGCAGGCTCTGCAGTAGCCTATTGCCTCGGCATCACGAACGTAGACCCTATCCGGTACCAGCTCCTTTTCGAGCGTTTCCTCAACCCTGACCGAATCTCCATGCCGGATATCGATATCGACTTCGACGATGACGGGCGGTACCGCGTATTCAAGTATGTCGAGGATACATACGGAAAGGACCATGTCTCGCACGTGATCACTTTCGGTACGATGGCAGCGAAAATGGCCATCAAGGATGTGGCGAGAATCAGCCACATGAGCATCGACGAGTCGAACAGACTGACCAAGATGGTGCCGGACAAGCCTTTCAGAGTGCCTGAAATCCAGGAACTTCCTTATGAGGACGAAGAAGAGCTCGAGCCTGGCTTCAAGATTGTGGAAAAAGAAGTGGAGGTGCCCGATCCGGGCAATGAAGGCAAGACCGTCAAGGTCACGAAGAAATTCAAGCGCGGGCCCGTGGACAAAGACTACAAGGTCACATTGGCAAACTGCCTGAAATTCTCCGACGAACTGAAAAACGAATACGAAAACGGCTCCGAACTCACGAAAGAGGTGTTGAACTACGCCCTGAGGCTCGAGGGAAGCATCCGGCAGACGGGTGTGCACGCCTGTGCAATGATCATAGGCCGGGGAGACCTTACGGACTACATCCCTATTTCCGTAGCCGCAGACAAGGCTACAGGACTCGACGTGTGGGTGTCCCAGTACGAGGGCAGTTTCATAGAGGAAGTCGGCATGCTGAAAATGGACTTTCTCGGGCTCAAGACCCTGTCCATCATCAAGGAGTGCGTGGAGACGGTGAAAAAGACGCACGGCATAGACATAGACATCGAGAAGATTCCGATAGACGACGAGGAGACATACAGACTGTACGGGCGGGGCGACACCAAGAGCGTGTTCCAATTCGAGTCTGACGGCATGAAAGAGTGGCTGCAAAAGCTCCAGCCGACACGTTTCGAGGACCTGATAGCCATGAACGCGCTTTACAGGCCGGGGCCGCTGGACTATATCCCGTCATTCGTGGCGAGAAAGCAGGGCAGAGAGAAAATCGAATACGACCTGCCTGAGATGGAGGAATTCCTGCAGGATACCTACGGCGTGACCGTGTACCAGGAGCAGGTGATGCTTCTGTCGCAGAAACTCGCGGGCTTCACGAAAGGCCAGGCGGACAAGCTGCGCAAGTCGATGGGCAAGAAGCAGTTGGACGTGCTCGAGTCTCTGCATGACAAGTTTATAGAAGGCGGCAAGGCCAACGGCCATCCGGAAAAGGTGCTCAACAAAATCTGGAAAGACTGGCGAAAGTTCGCGCAATATGCCTTCAACAAGTCCCATGCGACATGCTATGCCTGGGTCAGCTACCAGACAGGTTACCTGAAAGCGCATTATCCGGCAGCATTCCAGGCAGCCAACCTCAGCAAGAATCTCTCCAACATGGATGAGATCCGGAAGATCATGGACGACTGCAAAAAGTCGGGCATAAAGGTCCTGAATCCGGATATAAACGAGAGTGATGCCCGTTTCACGGTCAATGCCGAAGGCAACATCCGTTTCGGTCTCGGCGGGGTAAAAGGTTTCGGGGACAATATCGTAAACGCGCTCTTGGACGAAAGGAACAAGAACGGCCTGTTCGAAGACATCTGGGATTTCATGGAAAGAATGGCGGGCATGATAAACAAGAAATCATTCGAATCCCTGCTGTATTCCGGAGCTTTCGACAGTTTCGGCTACCCGCGCAAACAGTATTCCATGCCGACGCGTTCAGGCGATATGTTCATCGATGCCCTGCTGAAATACTCTGACCTGTACGGCCGTGATCAGATGAATGCCGCAGGCTCGCTGTTCGGCGGCATGGAGGAAAGCAAACCTCAGCGTCCGGAAATGCCGGAATACAAGCCGTCCGATCAGGATGACGAGACGATGGAGATGCTCAAAAAGGAAAAGGAGCTGGTCGGAATGTACCTGTCGGCTCATCCGTTGGACAAATATTCTTTCGAAATCAAGACATTTACGAACTGCTCGCTCTCCCAGATACCTGACCTGATAAGCAAGTGCGACAAGGACAAGTGTTCCACCAAAGTCAATGTCGCCGGTTATATCACGAACGTCCAGGTGCTGACGAGCAAAAACGGCTCGCCATGGTCGAAAACCGTAGTAGAGGATTTCAGCGGAAGCTATGAATTCGCTCTGTTCGGACGCGACCACGAGACATTCATGCCATATCTGCAGATGTTCTCGCCCGTGTACATAGAAGGCGATATCGAGGAGAAGTACTTCGTCAGACCGGAAGACCGGAAGCTGAAGGGCAATCCGCCGTACGTTTTGAAAATCAAGAAAATATCATTGCTCGGCAACATTTCCAGCACCCGCATCAAAGGGTTTGCCATAAACATCAGCACCCCGATGCTGAGCAACGATTTCCGGCAGAAACTCGTCACTGTCGTAAAGAAAAACTCCGGAGCCATCCCTCTGTCGATGTACCTCTACGACCCCCAGACCAAGTACAAGATCGAGTT
>CALUSD010000227.1 GCA_944323295.1 uncultured Bacteroidales bacterium
CGTCGGACGGCATTGTGGAATACCGGGAGTCCGTGCTTAGATTCCTGAAAAGCCCGATATCGTACATGTAGTCCACTACGGAATAATAGCGGAATTTTTCAGTGCCGCCCTCGAATGTCAGCCCGAGACGGTAGTTCGAAGTGTAATCCTTGTAGACTTCATCCCACCAGTTCACGTCGGGATATTCAGTAGGATATTTTCCCGTACGGAAGGCCTCAAGTTCGAAGTCGTTGTACCGTGGAGAAAGCCCGTCTAAAATCATGGCCTGATTCAGGGTCTTGGCGTATGTGTAGGCATCGGCGAATTCAGGAGAACGGAACTGGGTGTTGATGCCGTACTGGAAATCTGCTCCGACACGGAGTTTGCCCGGTGTCGCCCTGCGTGTGGTGACGAGGACTACTCCGTTTGCCCCGCGCATGCCGTACATTGCCGTGGCAACGGCATCCGTAAGCACGGTGACTGATTCTATCTCGGTGGTAGTAATGTCTCTGTTACTGCCTCTCGGGAAACCGTCCACAAGAATGAGCGGCGTCCTCCCGTGAATGGAGAAGGATGAGAGGTTGTCATACGTAGTGCCGGAGCCCTGGTAAACGTTCAGACCGGCTATCTGTCCATAGAGAGCCTTGGCTACGTCGATGTTCGGGGATTTCTCGAATACGCTCCTGCCGACACCCCTGTGCACGAATGCGGTGCTTCGGCCGGCAACTTCGAGCCCGTAACCGAGTCTTATGGTGTCCAAACCGCTTTCAATGGCCACAGAATCCCTCGGACCGGCAAAGGCTGAGGCTGCTGAAGCCAGCGTTATCAATATTATCGTTGAGAATTTTTTCATATTCATGCTTTTAGAATGTTCTGCCTACCAGCCGGGGTTCTGGGTGATTCCGTAATCCTTGTCCACTTCCGTCTGAGGGAAGGCCGCCAGATACCATTTCGTATCCCAGGAAGTAGCCCAGCTTCGGGTCGAGAGCTCCACTTTGGAGAATGTGAAGGAGAGCGGAGCGGTAGCTGTGCCTGTGGCCACGGACGAATAGAGTACATAGAGTTTCTTGGTGAAGTCCTCTTCCCTGCCCCATCTGACGAGATCAAACCAGCGGACTTCCTCATAGCCGAATTCCAAGGCCCTTTCCTTTAAGAGAGCTTCCCTGAATTCGGTTTGGGAGAGATTTGCAGGAAGTGCAGGCAGGCCGACGCGGGCCCTGACATCGTTTATCTGAGCGTATGCAGTGGCATCCGGACCGCCGTTGTACTCGTTGATGGCTTCGGCATAACTGAGCATCACTTCAGGAAGGCGGAGATAAGGCCATTGTACCGGCTTGCCGGAACGGTCGCTGTCATAGTCGAGGACGAATTTCTTCTGCAGGAAGCCTACGTTTGCACAATAGGCCTCATGATCGGAATACACCGGAGCCTTGGAGCCGTCTTTCCAGACATCTCCCGGTACGGCGACAGTCTCATAGAGACGCGGCTCACGGGTAGGATTCCCGTCCGCATCGAAAAATGGCTGCTTAGAAGGATTTGCCCAGTCGAAATCTTCCGGGAAATCAGACCCGTCGTCCCAAGCGAACATATTCACATAATTCAGCGTCGGTGTGGAATAGCGGACTTCTGTCAGGAACTGCTCAAGAATGTCCACATTGTATCCCCGCCTGGTGGAAATCAGGATTTCCGTGCCTCCGCGGTCGTAATAAGCGGAACGGAAAGCCGCCCTGTAGCCGGCAAAGGTCTTCTCAGCGGCCTGAGTAAGCTGATATCCGCCGTTTGCTTCCAACTCGGTGAAAAATTCCTCACCGGCGACCATGGCCCTTTTCCACCTCTCTTTGTCATAATTCCCGTAGCATGTGTAGGCATCGGCCTGAGGGTGCCATGGAGTATCGGAGTTGAAGGTAGGGCTTGCCGCCCAAAGGAGGATTCTGAGTTTCAGTCCCAGTGCCCCGGCCTTGGTCATCCGGCCGTTTTCCGTGCCGTCGTTTTTCCAGTTCAGATAAGGAGCGGCCTCATCAAGAAGCTGGACTATGTAGTTCACAGTCTCCTCAAAGGTGGCGCGGGGGAAATACATCTCCTCGTTCTCGTCTACAGAGTGCTTCAGAAGCGGGACTCCGCCCATGTACCTGAGCAGTTCCGAGTAGGCAATGGCAATGACCATCTTGGCTTCGGCTTCTTTCCTGCGCCTATCCATTGATGACAGGTCCGGAATCCGCCCGGCGTTTTCGATATAGATCCAGGCATAGCGAATGGCACTGTATTCGTTTTCCTCGCCGAATCTGTAGGCTTCGCAGCCTCTCTGTCCGGAGGGGATATTGCTCCCGTAGAGACCGTTGTAGTAGAGGTTTAACGGGCCGTCGCTCGGATTGTTTCTGGTACTGTGATTAAGGTCGGTGATGGACTCGAGAATATTCAGACCGAGCTTGTCGTAGGCGTGTCCGTTGTCCTTGCCGGTAGGCAGGCCGTAAGGCAGATAAGAGTATGCTTTTGTCAGCACCCTTTCCGCATTGGCAGCCGAGCTGAACAGAGTGTCTAACGTGGCTCCGGAGCTTTCCGGGTGTTCGCCGAGAAAGGCATCTCCGAAGCGCAGGTCATAGCAGGAAACCTGAAGCAGCAGCGCGACCGAAAAAGCTATGATTGTAGTTATATGGTGTTTCATATCTTTTATAAATGTTATGTCCTGTACGTCAGAATGTCAGATTCAGCCCGAGACTGTAGATCTTCACGAGCGGGTAGGCTCCGTTCCTGTCCGTAAGGGATTCAGGGTCGACAAAGTCGAGACCGGTGAATGTCAGGAGGTTGTATCCCGAGAAAGAGACATTCAGAGATTTCACTCCGATGGCTTTCAGCCAGCCTTTGCCCGGGAAAGTGTAGCCGAGAGTGACTGTCTTGAGCCTGAGATAAGAGGCGTCCCTCAACCAGAGAGTGGAAGGCTGAGAGTTCCAGGTCTCGGATTTTTCCGAAGCCCTCGGGAGGGTGCCGTCCTGGTTCTCCACTGTCCAGCCGTCTTCGTAGAAGTAGTCCAGGAGACCGCGTCCTCCGGCATTGGTGAACGGAATCCGGTATTCTTCATCCATCAGCTTGTTCACGTTCGTGGCGCCTGTCCACTGCATGGAAAAGTTGAAACCCTTGAAGTTGAATCCGGCATTCAGTCCGAATACGTATTCAGGTATGGTGGAGTAGCCTGTGACCATAGTATCATCGCTGTTCACTATGCCGTCTCCGCTCACGTCTTCATACATGGCATCTCCAGGATATACCGGAGATGAGGGCTGGGGAAGTTCCGGATTAAGTACCAAGGTGCCGTCCGGCCCCTCGGTGAAGTCGCTGTACTGGTACAGGCGGACGAACTTGTAGAGTCCGGTGTATCTGCCGACCGAGCCTCCCGTCTGGTTCTGCCACGGAAATTCACTTTCTACCTCGTCCATAAAGATGATTTTGTTCCGGGCAAAGGAAACGTTCGCAGTCGCGAAATATTCGAAGCCGCTTTTGGTCTTGTCGCTCCAGCCGAGGGAGATTTCGTAGCCGTGGTTGTTCACTTCTCCGAGATTCATGGACGGAAGTGTATAGGCTATGATGGCCGGCGTATTGTTCGGTTTCAGCAGAATGCCGGTACGGTGCTCGAAGAACCAGTCGAAGTTCAGCGACAGTCTGTGTCTGAGAAATTCGGCATCGATACCGTAGTTCTGTTTCACGGCAGTCTCCCAGGTCACCCCGTCGTTGCCGATAACGCCTTCACCGTAAGCCTCGGATGAATTCGGATTCGTCTCACCGAAGTTGTAGTTGCCGTTGGAGACCCAGGTGGTAGGCATGTACATGAATCTTGTCGTACCGAGGTCATTCCCGACCTTTCCGAGAGACGCCCTGAGCTTGAGATAGCTGATGAAGTTCTGGTTTTTCATGAATCCCTCTTCACTGATCACCCAGCCTATGGAGCCGGACGGGAAGGCGCCGTAACGCGTTTTCCCCGGAGCGAAGTTTTCCGAGCCGTTGTATCCGATGCTCAGGTCTGCGAGGTATTTCCCCTTGTAATTGTAGGTCGCCCTGCCGACGAAGCCGACATAGCTGTGAGGAATATACTGGTACGAGGAAGTCTCTCCCGTACTGTACTTCGGATAATAGTCCCGTGACTGGTTGTACAGAAACATCGCGGAGACCTTGTGCTGGCCTTTCGGACCGAAAGCCCTGTCCCAATTGATTTTTCCCTCCAAATACCAGTTGCGGTCACGGCCGTTTTCCTCCGAATATCTGAGAATATCCGCCGTGCCGCGAGGAATCATGACTATGCTTTTGTCGTAATCCGGATCGGTCATCGGCTTCGTAGGGTCATCGTAGTAGGAGGCGTAGTAGATTTCGTTGTAGTCGTCAGCCCAGGACTCCCTTTTCTTGTGGATATTGAAAGCGTTGTCGTATGCACCTTTGAGGGTGAGAGAAAGACCGTCAGTGATGAAATCCAGACGCTGGTTTATCTCCACATCGATATTCAAGGTAGTGTTGTAGTACTGCTCGTATCCGCGTCCGAAGAACGTAAAATATCCGTCCCTGTTCAGTTCAAGACCTGTCGGCACCGATGAGGCGGGGACACGGGTCCTCTTGCCGTCTATAAGGCCCGGGCTGACTAAAGGCACTGTCCAGATTGTCACGGAGTTCCATTCCGTCCCGTCTACCTTGATAGAAAGCGGAGCCTGCTGTTTGCCGACATATCCTCCGATATTGAACTTCATCGTGGTGCTCGGGGAGAGGCTGAAATCGAGATTTGCGCGGTAGTTGTACCGGTTGTAGTTGTAATTGTTATTGTAGGGCAGGCTTTCGACCTGTTTCAGCACGCCGTTCTGGTAGAGATAACCCATGGAGACGAAATAGCGTGCGACCTTGCCGCCTCCGGAGATATTGATATTGTTCTTCGTCTGGACGAAGACATCATTGAACACTCTCTCTTTCCAGTTCACGTTCGGATAGAACAGCGGGTCGGAGCCTGTGCGATAGGCTTCAATGGCGTAATCGGTAAAATATCTTCTCGGGTCGGTCTCACCGTCGTTCTGCATCTTCATGTTCCAGTAGCGGGCGTATTCGTAGCTGCCCACCTGGCTTACCATGGTGGAAGGCTGCTGGAGACCTGTATTGGTGCTTATGGAGATGTTCGGCTTGCCTTCCTGACCACGTTTTGTGGTGATAAGAATGACTCCGTTCGCTCCCCTGACGCCGAAAACCGCCGTGGAAGCCGCATCTTTCAGAATGGAGAAATTTTCGATTTCGTTAGGGTCTATCTGGGAAAAGTCGCGTTCGACTCCGTCGACCAATACGAGAGGCGCAGAAGCCGAACTGCTCAGGGAGCCGACACCGCGGATATAAATCGATGCGGCGTCCTCTCCCGGCTGCCCTGTCGTCTGGACAGTAGCCACGCCGGGCACGCTGCCCGCCAGCACGTTCGTAATACTGGATACCGGAGGTTTTATAAGTTCTTTGGTGTCCACTACGGACAATGAGCCTGTGATAGTGGCTTTCGTCTGTGTACCGTAGCCGATGACCACGACTTCATCGAGACGCTGCATGTCCTCCTGCATGGTAATATTTGCTACGGCATTCGAGGATGCGGGCATTTCGATGTCGCGGAATCCGAGGCAGGAAAAAAGGAGGACTGCATCCGGGCTGCTCACCGTAATGATCCAGTTTCCGTCAAGGTCGGTGGTGACACCGTTCCTGGTGCCTTTTTCCTGTACGAAAGCGCCTACGATCGGCTCATTTTCCATATCCCTTACAGTTCCTTTCACTACTGTCCCGAGAGCGACTTTCCGCTCATGGTCCGAGGATGGAGTCCGGGGGTCAGGTTTGATGTAGATGGTGATCTGCCTGTTTCTTACCTGATATTCGGTCTTGGAGTCCAGAATCTTGCCGAGCAAGGCATCGATAGAGGCATTTTTCACGGAGACAGTCACTTTCCTGTCGAGGTCTATCGCGTCATCCCTGAAAATGAACCGGTATCCGTATTCATCTTCGATCTGCGCAAAGACTTCTTTCAGAGGTCTGTCCCTCACTTCGAGATTTATGTTCCCCCCCCCCTGTGCAAAAATCGGGAGCGGCAGCAACATAAGTGCAAGAAGCAGGAATGTTGCAAGGCTGTGCCTGCAATTCAGAAATTCTTTATGCATATTTCAGTTGTTAATAGTAGTAATGTTATTGTGGTATTGTCCTGCCGGACAATTTCCGAGGTTTTCGCATCGGCAATGTCTACTTGCCTTTGGCCGAAACCGTTATCCTGTCGCTGCCGGTGTCTTCGTATCTCATCGGCACCATGAGAGCCAGTGTCTCCAACGCAGTTTCCAATCCTCCGTCGAGCATGAGTTTGCCGGTCACTTCCACATTGCGGAAATCCGCATCACGGCAGTCTATCTCTACCCCGAAATAATGCTCGAGACGGGCGAATATGTCATACATCGAAGTCCCGTTCAACAATACATAACCATCTATCCACGAGGTATATTCTTCGGTATTGATGACTTCTATATTGCCTGTCCCCCTTTCCATATCGTATTCGTATTTCTGGGACGGCTCTATCACTACGCTTTCTTCAGCTCCGACGCCTTTTGCCTCCACCCGGCCCTCGACGAGGACTACGGACTGGATTCCATCGTAAGCAGTCACATTGAAAGTCGTCCCGAGGACTTTCACCTCCATCCCGGAAGTTTCGAGAACGAACGGCCTCTGCTCGTCATGTGCGACGTCGAAGTATGCCTCACCATTCAACCTCACCGACCGCCTGCCCGTGCTGTCCGGCAGGATTTCGAGACGGGAGCCGGAATTCAGCCTGATACGGGTGCCGTCGCTCAGGACAGTCTCTGTCTGATATCCGAACGGAGCGCAGATGGAAGATACCTGCAATATTTCCTGCGGTTCTTCCGGATGACGGACTGTCATGAAAAATATTCCTGCGGCTACCGCTGCGGCCGCCACTGCCGAGCCGATTCTGACAAAGAACTTCACAGCCTTTCCTTTACCGGTTATTGCGACTTTGTCTGCCGCAAAATCCTCATCGGAAACGAGAAGGGCATCATATATCCTGCGGAAAGCATAGAGTTCTTTCCTGTTTTCCTTGCTTTCCTTCACCCATTTCATCACTTCGAGACGTTCGTCCAATGTCGCATCGCCTCTGAGATATTTCAAAATCAAGTCGAAATTATGGTCCATAGCTGTTTTCGATTTGGGATGAAACATAAGTAAGTTCCCCGAGA
>CALUSD010000228.1 GCA_944323295.1 uncultured Bacteroidales bacterium
GGATTTATTTATGAGGGTAACCTTTACGAATTTCAGTTGTTGTAATCAATGCCTGATGCGGCAGACCATTCCTCGAGAAAATCGTTCATGTCGGTTTCGTTGGCGAAAGTCTTGAACCAGAAGAACCTGTATGCGGCATCCTCTGCCGTGGCCGGTGTCTTGATATCCGCGTATTTCAGGGTAATGTAATTGAATCTCACTATTTCCGTCTCGGTAAAGTTCTGGCTGGCCGATGCGAATTTCTGGTCGATGAGATTGTACACCAGGATGGAGGAGCCGTCGGAACATTTATATTTTCTTTGCCATTTGTTGTTGCTTCCGCCGAGATTTCCGCCGTATGTCTTAGATTCGTCCGTCAGACTTACGCCTGAGTTGCCGTCGATATTTATATTGCGGGAATATTTTTCTTCAAAATCATTCACATCGTCGATTTTTATACAGATGACAGGGTATTTCCCGGAAAGTATCATTCCGTCGTATTTCATGTCTGCACGTCCTTTGGAATCGTTGTCAAGATATGGGATTACTTTCAGATAATTCCCGTTTTCTCCTTCAGTCCACGTCGCCGACGCTCCGGAATCGACATGTTTGGTATCTAAGTACCAATGCCATCCGGATTTGTTTTCAAATACCTCGTCATAGTATCCTGCCGGGATATTGACGGTAAACGAGGCCGTTTTCTCATATCCTGTTTCCGGAGTGCCTTCTCCAGGACATACTGCTGTGATTTCGACTGTTCCGTATGTCTTGAAAGTCACTACGCCGTCGTCCACGGTCGCGATGTTCTCGTCGCTTGACTTCCAGTCGATGCGGGATTTGGTGCTGAGATCCGGCCACACTTCGTAGTCAACGGTCATGGAGCCTGCGGATATGGAGAATATGTCGTTTTCGCCCGGAGCATTGATAAATCTGATTCCGTCAGGGTCCACAGGGGTGATGATACGCACCTCGATGTCGGTGGAAGCAGGTTGTCCGTCAGGTACATAGTCGAGTGCAGTGGCGGTGACGGTGACGAATCCGATGGCTCCGGCCGTCATTATGCCCGTAGCAGCATCGATGACTGCTTCTCCGCCGTCTGTTTGTGCAGGTGCGACAGACCAGGTTACGCCTTTGAAAGTGGCATTGTCGGGAGTGACGACAGCTGAAAATTCTATTTCATCTCCGACATAGCAGAGATACGGGTCACCGTCTTCACGGTCGGCATTGATATCTTCGTCGAAAGCTCCGGATGCCGCTATCGAAGTCGCCGGTACGGCTGTCGCGGATACGCGGACGGTAATGGATGCTGTAGCCACGGTGTTTATGGCTGCGGAGGTGATGGTCACTACGGCTGTGCCGGCTCCGACTGCTGTCAGAACGCCGGATTCATCGACAGTCACCACATCTTCATCGGAGGAGCTCCAGACCATTTCCGGGAAAGTCACCTCGGAAAGATCCTCCGGCACTGTGGAGTAGCCGAGCGTGACGGTTTCTCCGCCGACTACCATAGGGAGAAGTTCCACTCCGGTGCCGCCTTCACCGTCATCGGTATACAGTTTGGCTGCTGTCCTGTCGTCCAGGACAATGGTCACGGATTCCAGCACTTTCGCGGATTCCAGCGCCTCCGGGTTTTCTTCCGTGCATGCGAATGCGGGGAGCAGGAGGGCGGTGAGTGATAGGTATTTGAGTGTTTTATTCATTTTATTGATGCATTATTTTATGTACAGATCTCTCGACTTCGCTCAAGATGACACTGTGCGGGTTTTTGTTCATGATGCCGTGCATGACGTGCGGGTTTTTTTAATAATATCGTGTACGACCCTGAGTGTGAGGCGGGGGCTCCGAGGGCACTGTTGACCGCCGGAGGCGGTTGTATTCCAGTGCCCGAGGAGCCGCCGCCGGTTATTCCCATCCCGGATTCTGTTTAAGCTCCGGATTCAACTGCAGCTCGTCGCTCGGCAGGGGCAGCAGGTAATTCCTTTCGTCCCAGGTCCTGTTGCTGTAAAGCAGGATATACCCGTCCTTTTTCTCGCGCGGCATGTTCGTCCAGTTGGTAGCATACCAGGTCCCGTCGTATTTGATGCCGAGAAGATCCTCCGGCATCTCATCCTCAGCCGTCTTCCAGCGTTTCAGGTCATCTATGCGGAAACCTTCCATAAAGAGCTCTACCGTGCGCTCCACTCTGATTTCCTCACGCATGTCCAACCCGTTTCCGGACACTAATGCATTGGAAAGCGCGGTCATGCCGGGATTCGAACGGCGGCGTACGAGATTCAGGGATTTGTTCAGGTCTTCATCCGTGATGCTTCCTCCGTCAAGACTGTTTCCGGCATTGCCGTTTACTTCATACACGGCTTCCGCATAGTTCAGGAGTACTTCCGCATAACGGATGACCGGATAGTCGAAACCTTCGAGTTCGGAATCCACGGAACGTTCGGTGCACCATTTATAGTTTGCATACCCCGAGTTGGCTGTCCGTTTGGCCACCATGCCGGTCTCTCCGGCTGCCCAGGTAGAACGTGATTCGTCGTTGTTCCAGTAAGTCTGGCCGCTCATCATCATCGTGCCGTTCATACGGTAGTCCCTGTTCTCGAATTCGGAGTTTTCCCCGTTTTCCCCGCCGTACTGCTGATTGGTCCCTCCGCCAGGAAGTTCTACCGGAAGGCCATTCTGGCATCTGTACATCATGGCAAGTTTGTGCGTAGGCCAGTAGGCATTGTTCAGACAGCCCTGGGTGATGTTGAAACCGATAGGCTTGAGTGTCTCGTTGTGCCGGCGGGCGAGGATGTATTCCTTGTTGTCGGACTTGTGGAGATTGGCGGGATTGCACTGTACGTTGTCTTCGAGAATGAACATGTAGCGGTAGCTGTCCCGGCCTCCGAGAGTATTGTTCGAGAAAAGGGCATATTTTTTAGAATTCATCACGTTTTCGGCAGCAGCGACTGCTTCGTTCAGGAATTCAGTCGAGACGGCATAGTCCTCGTTGTGAAATTTCTGCCATGTGCCTTCATACAGGCCTACTCTCGACAGAAATGCCCAGGCGGTGTGGCGGCACACGCGTCCGTCAGCAGAAGGGCTTTCCGGAAGCAGGGATGCTGCGGCTTTCAGGTCTGCGATGCAATTCCTTATCACTGTGACCCTGTCTGTACGCGGACCGTAGAGGATTTCATTGTCCACATCCACCGGAATATCGGTGTAGATGCAGTCTCCGAACATCTGTACGAGTTCGAAGTAGAGGTAAGCGCGGAAGAAATAGGCTTCTCCCATAGGCTCTGCGATATCTTCCTGCGGCTCGAAATCAGCCGCTTTCTGCAACAGAAGATTTACATAATAAATCCTTTTATAGAGATTCGTGTAGTTCGCATCGGTGGCCGGAATGGAATTGGTCCCCGCGCTGAACGCATTTATACTCGACTGGCAGAGCAGGTCGGAGCGTGTGTCCGCATGGACTCCATCCACTACGCCGTTCATATAGTTGGCGCTTGTGGAGCCTCTGAAATCGCGGGTCCATTCATAGAACTCGTCGGCGAAAAGCATGAAATTGTCTGCCTTGCTCCATACCTGCGCATCCGAGAGCTGTACTTCCGGGCTGAAATTCAGACAGGAAACGGCCATCATGACGCATCCGGCGGCACTTGCTATTTTCGATATATAGTGTTTCATGATCATGTACATTTAGAAAGTTAAATTCACACCGAAAGAAAAGCCTCTCATGAACGGATACCGGGCAGTGGAGGAAGCCCCGCTTTTCGCTTCCGGATCCCATCCGTCGAGAATCTGAGAATATTCCCAGAGGTCCGTACCGGTGAAATATATGCGGCAGCCTGAGATTACCTTCTGTTTTTCGAGCAGGTGCTCAGGGAATGAATATCCGAGCGTGAGGTTTTTCAGCCTGATATAGGCGCCGTCGGAAGCTGACCACGAAGAAGCCTGATAGTTGTACGCATTGACTCTTTCGTCCGTGGAGTACGGGCAGTAGTG
>CALUSD010000229.1 GCA_944323295.1 uncultured Bacteroidales bacterium
GTCGTATTTTTTGATCGAGATACCTTGCCGTTCTGGTTTTGAGCCCCAAAATGAGCCCCAAAATGAGCCCCAAAATGAGCCCCAAAATGAGCCCCAAAATGAGCCCCAAATTTCGGATAGGCAAAGAGAGATAATTATGTTGATTACAGAATTCAAAGGGATTTCAAGGAAAGAAATGGCAGAGAAATTAAATGTTTCATATGCTACTATAAAAAGGGATATAAATGTATTGGTAAGAAATCGGATAATTTGCTATGTAGGTCCGTCCAAGAGCGGCTATTGGAAAGTGTTGAAAAATGTAAAATAATCAGTCATGACAACTTTTAAGAATAACGGAAAACTGAAATTGCTTATTATCGTCGGCACGAGGCCGGAAATTATCCGGCTGGCAGCAGTGATAAATAAATGCAGGAAGTATTTCGACTGCATATTGGCCCATACGGGGCAGAATTATGACTACAATCTGAACGGGGTATTTTTCAAGGATTTGAAACTTGCTGATCCCGAAGTCTACCTCGATGCGGTAGGAGAGGATTTGGGTGCCACGATGGGCAATATCATCGACAAAAGCTACAAGCTGATGGTGCAGGCCAAGCCGGATGCGGTGCTTGTACTCGGTGATACGAATTCCTGTCTGAGCGTCATCGGAGCCAAGAGGCTACATATTCCGATTTTCCACATGGAGGCTGGCAACAGGTGTTTCGACGAGTGTCTGCCGGAGGAAACCAACAGACGTATAGTAGATATCATTTCAGATGTGAATATCTGCTATTCGGAACATGCCAGACGCTATCTGAATGCTGCAGGTGTGGCAAAGGAGAGGACATACGTGTCCGGCTCGCCGATGGCGGAAGTGCTGCATGAAAATCTGCCGGAAATCGAGGCTTCGGATGTACATGCGCGGCTTGGACTCGAGAAGGGCAAGTATATTCTGTTGTCGGCACACAGGGAGGAGAACATCGATACTGAAAAAAATTTCCTATCTCTGTTCAATGCGATAAATGCAATGGCCGAGAAATACGATATGCCGATTCTGTATTCATGTCATCCGCGTTCGAAGAAACGCCTGCAGGCGAGCGGTTTTCAGTTGGACCGCCGTGTAATACAGCATGAGCCGCTTGGATTTCATGATTATAATTGTTTGCAGATGAATGCATTTGCGGTGGTTTCTGATTCGGGGACACTTCCGGAGGAAAGCAGTTTCTTCCTGAGTGTAGGCCATCCGTTCCCGGCTATCTGCATCAGGACATCCACTGAGCGCCCCGAGGCTTTGGACAAGGGATGTTTCATTCTTGCCGGAATTGATGAACATTCTTTGCTGCAGGCAGTGGACACTGCTATCGAGATGAACGGGAACGGTGATTTCGGCATCCCTGTGCCGAACTATGTGGATGAGAATGTGTCTACGAAGATAGTCAAGCTGATCCAGAGTTATACTGGGGTGGTGAATAAGATGGTTTGGAGGAAATTTTGACTTAGTCTCCGAAAATGAATGTTATTTTTTTGACAACCAGCCGTATTAATAATATTAATACTCCGGGAATATATACAGACCTGATGAGGAAATTCCGAAATGAAGGGCATCAGGTCTATATAGTCGTTCCTGTAGAACGAAAGTTCGGACAAAAGACGCAATTGAAAGAATGTGATGGTGTTACAATATTGGATGTTAGAACGCTAAATATTCAGAAAACAAATATTATAGAAAAAGGGATTGGAACAGTTCTTCTTGAACGGCAATTTATTAATGCCATTAAGAAATATTTTGGTAATATTCATTTTGATTTGATATTGTATTCTACTCCTCCAATTACTTTCAATGGTGTAGTTTCTTTTTTGAAAAAGAAAAATCCCAAAGCCGTTTCATATTTGTTGCTAAAGGATATTTTTCCACAGAATGCTGTGGATTTGGAGATGTTCTCATACAAAAGTCTGTTTTATCGATATTTTCGGAGCAAGGAAATTCAACTTTATAAAATTTCAGACTTTATAGGTTGTATGTCTCCTGCAAATGTTGAATTTGTGCTTAAACATAATGGATTCGTTAATCCAAGTAAAGTTGAGGTTGCCCCAAATTGCATAGAATTATCGTTATTCCAGCAGATTGATGAAAGTGAGGTTAAACGGAAATACGGTTTGCCTGAAAATATCCCGATATTGGTATATGGAGGAAATCTCGGTAAACCTCAAGGTATAGATTTTATTATCAAAGTTTTGCAGTCAAACAAGGACAGGAAAGATTGTTTTTTTCTGATTGTCGGGAGCGGGACAGAATTTCATAAACTGAATAATTGGATTAGCCACAATAATCCGGCTAATGTAAAATTGATGTCGCAGATTCCAAAGCATGAATTCAATGCCTTGATAAAATGTTGCGATGTGGGGTTGATTTTTCTTGATCATCGCTTTACAATTCCGAATTATCCTTCACGGTTATTATCGTATTTGGAAAACCGGCTGCCGATATTGGCAGCAACAGACATTAATTCTGACATTGGTAAAATCGCGGAAGCCAATAGTTACGGTTTATGGTGTGAAAGCCGTGATGTTGAAGATTTTAATACAATATTGGACAAACTTCTACATTCTGATTTGAAAACTATGGGAGAAAGAGGTTACAAGTTCCTGCAAGACAACTACATGGTTGCAGATTTGTACAGATTAATAATATCGCATGTGAACTAAACAGATTGTAAACCTTATGAAATAATTCATTATGGTCAAATTACTTATTTATTTGAAGCATCATCTGTCCTTTATTTGGGACATGATAGAATGGGTGAATTCATTCTTTTTTGGTCTTTTATACGGCAGTAGACTGAAGCATAGTGTTGTCGGACTTGATAAAAGCATGCTTCCGGATACATCGTATAAAGTTTTGGAAATGTCAGATATGCCGGCGTTGGCTGACTTTTTCAATGAACAGCCACAAGATGCCTTTAAATTTTTCAAACCACATAAATTTGATTTGCATTCACTTCAGAAACAGAACAGGAAAAAAGCGTTTTTGATGTTGGGCTGGTATGTGAACGAGAAGCTTGTCGGGTATGCATTCCTGCGTTTTTTCGCAAACAGACAGGCGTTTAGAGGTAAGATAGTATCTCCGGAATTCCAAGGTCGCGGAATTGCCAAAGAGATGGGGCGAATTACTACTGAGATATGCAGGAAAATGAAATTCCGTCTGTTTGCAACGATTTCTAAAGATAATGTGAAATCAATAGCATCTTCCAAGGCTGTCAACGATATAAGGATTGTAAAAGAACTGGAGGATAATTATATTTACGTGGAATATCTATTAAAAAACAGCAAATGATATTGAAATTTATTTTCGACAGACTCGCTGCCTTGTTAGGGCTGTTGTTGATTTGGCCGTTGTTGTTGGTAGTTGCTATTCTTATTAAAGTAAAGATGCCGGGCGGGCCAGCGTTTTTTACTCAAAAAAGGGTTGGCAGACACGGCCGTTTGTTTACAATGTATAAATTCCGCTCCATGACGGTTCATCATTCAGGAAGTAGTATCTCGGTAGCAGGGGAGAGCCGGATTACTCCTTTGGGAGCCAAGTTGCGCCATTATAAAATAGACGAATTACCTGAATTATGGAATGTCCTTATCGGGGATATGAGTTTTGTCGGACCGCGTCCGGATGTACCCGGCTATGCAGATGTCTTGCAAGGGGAGGACAGGGAAGTCCTTGAACTTCGCCCTGGAATTACCGGTCCGGCATCATTGAAATATCGCGATGAAGAAGATCTTCTTGCCCGTCAGTCTGATCCGGTGAAATATAATGATGAAGTCATATTTCCCGATAAAGTGAGAATTAACCGATATTATTTGCATAATTATTCTTTTATTAAGGATATTCAGATGATTTTTTGTACGGTTTTAGGAAAACACATGAAGTATAACGGAGAAATAATATAATTTGCTATGGACAAAAGAATTTATTTGTGTCTTGCCCACATGAGCGGCAATGAAATGAAGTATATCCAGGAAGCGTTTGATACGAATTGGGTCGTGCCTCTTGGTCCAAATGTAAACGGATTCGAGTCGGATTTGAAAGAATTCGTCGGCGGAAAGAATGAAGTGGTCGCTTTGTCGGCTGGGACAGCAGCAGTACATCTTGCATTGCTTGCCTGCGGTGTCGGTCCAGGCGATGAAGTAATAGTACAGAGTTTTACTTTCTGTGCATCGTCTCATCCTATAACTTACCTTGGTGCAAAACCTGTTTTTGTGGATTCGGAAAATGAATCTTGGAATATGGATCCTGCACTTCTTGAAGAAGCCATTAAGGACAGGATTTCCAAGACAGGCAAGAAACCGAAGGCCATTGTTCCCGTAGCCTTGTATGGAATGCCATATCAGATTGGAAAGATAATGGAAATTGCAGACAAATATGAGATTCCTGTCATTGAAGACGCTGCCGAAGGTTTCGGGTCGCGCTACAAAGGTCAGGTATTGGGAACTTTCGGGAAATACGGAGTATTGTCCTTTAACGGTAACAAGATGATTACAACATCCGGAGGCGGTGCGTTGGTTTGCCCTGACGCCGAATCGAAAAAGGAAATCATGTTTTATGCGACCCAGGCCCGTGAAGCCTATCCTTATTATCAGCATGAAAAGATAGGCTACAATTACAGGATGTCGAATATCTGCGCCGGAATCGGCCGTGGACAGATGACGGTTGCCAAAGATCATATTGAGCATCATAAACATGTCTGCAAATTGTACAAAGAACTTTTTGCAGGCGTGGACGGAATCGAGTTGCATGAAAATCCGACTTCGGATTATGATAGCAATTACTGGTTGAATACAATTG
>CALUSD010000230.1 GCA_944323295.1 uncultured Bacteroidales bacterium
TGATTTTTCAAATCACGATAGAGATTCATGCAGGCATCCTCCAGCAGGTCGAGGACCAGTTCGAAGCCGTCGGCTCCCATGTAGTAGGGGTCGGGAACGTAGTCTATGGAATGTCCGCTGAAATATGCGGACATTTTTTTGATTTTACGGGATGTCTCGACGGACGGAGCCATGTGCATAAGGTCGGTAAAATTGTTGTCATCCATGGCGATGATGATATCGAAATCGAAAAAGTCGGTCATGTTTACCGGCCTGGACCGGTGGGTCAGTTCGTATCCTCGCCGGCCTGCCGCACTTCGCATTCTCCTGTCCGGCAGTTCCCCGCGGTGTCCAGAATATGTGCCGGCAGAGTCTGCCATGAAAGCATCTCCGTCTCCGTTTCGTTCTACGATGGATCTGAATATCCCCTCCGCTGCCGGCGACCTGCAGATATTGCCGAGGCACACGAAAAGTATTCTGTATTTCTTGTCGTTATTCAATGGATTCATATTTGTCACCTTTAGTGAAGCTGTTGCATTGTCATCTCGAGCGTAGTCGAGAGATTTGTCAATATTTTCAGCTATCTCTGTTTCTGTCTTATACGGCACAGCGCCATTCCGGCTCCGGAAAGCAGCAGTAAAACATACAAGGCCATAGAGGACGCGCGGGAAACGGCAGCGCCTGTCTTGTATGACTGAGGCTCGAATCGCATCACGATTTCGTGTTCTCCGGCCGGAATGAAAGCTCCGCGCAGAATCCAGTTCGCCCTGAAAAGTTCGGCAGGCTCGCCGTCTATGGTGAGTTTCCAGCCTTTCGGATAGTATATTTCGCTGAAAACAACAGCCTGCTCTGCATTCAGCCTGCACCGGTAATGCAGCTCGTTAGGCTCATAGCTTGTCATCCATACCGAGTCCGCAGGAGCGATATCGAGTTGCGCGAGCCTGCTTAGAGAGTCGAGCCTCTCCCGTGCCCATGCGAAATCATCGCCTATTACGGCTGAATCCCGCAGATCCGCGGAACCGAGCATCGCTATTTCCTCATCCGGACCGGATGCCTGTATGGCGGAATTCACTATCCAGCAATTCCCGAAAGCCTGACCGTTTACCACAGGAGGATATTCACCCCCGACTATGATATATTTGTCATTCAGCATGGACAGAACGGGGATATCCGGCAGCGAAGCCTCCACATCCTGTATCGTTGCCGCCGAATTTACAGCCCTGATTACGCTGTTTATTTCACCTGTCAGATAATGCTCGATGAGGTCCTGGTATCTCTGGATTTTAGCAGGGCTGTATCCTCCTATCGATTTGTGCCGGTAGCTGGTATGAGAGTCATTGAACGTATTTACACTCAAGTCCAATACCCTGTAATCCAATGCCGGATCCTCAAGAATCATTTCATCCACGGGACGTGCAGCGAACTGCGAAGAAAAATCCCGTTTGCTGACAAAATGGCTGCTGTTCAGATAGCGTTTGCCGACTCCGCCGAGATCGAAGAGAAGCAGTATTGCCATTGCCGTAGCGGCAATGACATATTTGTTCCCGTCCGCACCGCCTGACTGCATTCCCGATACCCCGGCGCCTTTTGCCACTGACGTCTTTCTTGGGCGCAATGTCCAGAATACCAATGCAAAAGCGATGGTGACAAATATGAAACTTCTCACGGCATCTTTCACGAGCATCGCCTGTCTGTCAGCACGCAGCGCTTCGGCCAATATATCCTGCATTCCTGCATCCGAAGCTCCCGAAAACGTACCTGCCAAAGACGGGAAAACCGCAAACAGCAGACAGATGCCTCCGACGATGCCGTAGGCTGTCCATAGCCCTTTTGCAGTCTTTTTGCTCTCGAATCCTCCCTTCCATATCCTGTCCAAGACCAAGAATCCGAGCAGAGGCACGGTCACCTGCAGGATGACCAAAGCCATGGACACTGTCCTGAACTTGTTGTAAAGCGGCACCCAGTCGTACCAGAGTTTCGTAAACCACAGGAAATGACTGCCCCAAGCCAACAGAACAGCCAGCAGCGAGCATACGGCCAACCACCATTTTTCCTTCCCTTTCAGCAGGCAGAGTCCTATGACAAACAGGAAAATCGAAATCGCCCCGACATACATCGGTCCCGCCGTAAATGGCTGCGGTCCCCAATAAAGCGGCAGAAACTTCATTGTCTCGTCCACGTCAGGCTGCCGTGCCTGCACCAAAAGGTCCCTCACTTCGGAATTCCTCAGTCCCGGATCACCGGATGAAGCCCCGCCGTTGAAATCAGGAATCAGCAGATTCGGCGTTTCCTCTATTCCATACGACCAGGCAGTAGCATAATCGATGTCCAATCCGCCCTGACTGTCTGCGTCTTTGCCGAGTTCCGAGCCTCCACGCATGGAATATTCCGCGTACTCATAGGTCGGAAGCAGTTTGTTGAGGTTGGTGCAGATCCCGATGCTGCCGATAAGCAGCAATGCCGCCGATGCCGTAAAGAAACCTGTCAGAGCCCGTTTCTTCTCCTTTTGCGTCAGAATTTTTACGAATACCGCTATGACGTATGCGATGATGAGGATTGCCAAATAATAGGAAATCTGCGGATGATTCGCCTTGATCTGGAAGCTAAGAGCGAACGCGAAAAGTACTGCCCCGAGAATGATTTTCAGCAGTTTCATTTTCTTCCGGGTGGCTTTCGCCAATGTTTTTGTGCCGTCAGGCCATTTTTCCGTGGCTTCCGCCAATGCCGTCCTGTACGTAAAGACCAACGCTGCAAGCACCCACGGCATATAGGCTATGGCCTGCATCTTGGTGTTGTGCCCGACCTGTATGATCTGGAGATTGTACGAGCAGAAAGTGATGGCTATTGCTCCGCCTATGGCGAGCAACGGTCTTATCCCGAATGCCAACATCAGCAGAAAGCCTCCGAGAAGCGAAATGAAGAAATAAGTGGCCGGCCTTGCCCCGGTGAGCAGGAAATCATACAGCCATGCGGTCCAGTCTCCTTTGAAAATACCGTACATCGATACGGTAGGCATGCCTCCGAACATGGAATTGGTCCAGAAAGACGGGTCTTCAGGATGGTCTTCATTGTATGTGACCACTTCATTGGTCATTCCGGTCCAGCCCGAAATGTCGGACTGGTTTACGATTTTTCCGCTCAGCACCTCAGGCACGAAAGCGTATGATATGGCCATGAAAAGCAGGACAATTCCTGCCGCATACATTACTTGTTTCAATACTTTATTCTTCATCATTCCTTTCTCTTGTTATCTTTCGCTTGTCATCCCGGGCGAAGTCTTTTCCATGTCATCTCGAGCGAAGTCTTTCCCATGTCATCTCGATCGAAGTCGAGAGATCTGTCTATTTTATTATATCAATCACATAAGCAGATGTCTCGACTTCGCTCGACATGACAGCATCAGTCTCTACAGCAGCGACTCCATCAGCCTCGCCATTCTGCCTGTCAGCTCCCGTCTCGAATATTGCATTATGTTCTCCGCATCCGTCTTCAAGTCATCCGCCTTGAAACGTCTCCAGCATTCGTCTATAAACCGTTTCATCCCCTCGCTGTCGTCCCAGTCCATCATTTTCCCGCATTTTGTCTCATCCAATACATCCGCCATGGCGCATTCTGTCATCCCTATGCCTAAAACCGGGTGGCCGGACGCTATGTATTCGAAAATTTTTCCTGTCAGAACAGCCTTGTACTCAGGCTCTTTCCTTTGCGGCAGCAGCAGTATCGAGGCTCCCATCTGTTCGCCCGTCGCTACCTGATGCGTCTGATAGCCCAATACTCTGAGATTCTCCGCAAGGCCGCAGGCAATGATCGATTCGGTGATTTCCCTGTCCGTTTTCCCGACAAGCCTGATTCTCAGCAGCCTGCAGAATTCCTCGTCTTCCCGGCATTTGTCCCGCAGCACTTTCCACAGCATCACCGGATTCCCGTCCCCTGCGAAAAGCCCCGTATGAGTGATGTTGAAGAAACCGTCCGGCTCGATGACCTGCTCGAAATCCGACTCGTCGAATCCGTTCGTGATGCAGTGGACAGGAGTAGATGTCATTTCCTGAAATTCAGCCTGCAGCGGTTTGGTGACCGTGACTATGGCAGAGGCCGCATCCAATACTCCTTTTTCCAAGGCTGCATGCCTGCGTCGTGCTCTTGCGGTCAGCGGCAGATGTTTGAAATAAAACATCCTGGTCCACGGATCCCTGAAATCCGCTATCCACGGAAGCCCTGTCGCTGCCGCCACTTTCTGTGCTATCAGATGCATCGAATGAGGCGGTCCTGTGCTTATGATGATGTCGGCCGGATGTTCTTTCAGGTATTTCTTAAGAAATTTTACCGATGGTCTTATCCACAGGCATCTCGGGTCCGGAATGAAGAAATTGCCTCTTATGAAAAGGGAGATTTTCTGTTTCCACGATTTTTTGCCGCCGCTTATCGGATTCACTTCTTCGGTCTTGTCTCCGTTTTTGTCTCGGTCTCCTCCGAATACCCTGTATAGCCCGTACGGCTCGATGATTTTGGTCCTGATGATTTCGGCTTCCGGCGGGACATCGTTTTCCAAATACCTGTCCACTACCTTCAGTTCCGGGTTTTCAGGAGTATAAATGACAGGCTGCCAGTCTTCGCCCGGCAAATATTTCGCGAACTTTACCCAGCGCTGCACTCCCGAGCCTCCCGAAGGCGGCCAGTAATAAGTTATTATCAGAGCCCTTTTCATATCCCTCTCTGCCTCGGCCCTGTGACTGCGATCACAGGAAAATACTTTGCAGCTTCGAGTATCGTATGTTCGATATATCTGGTTATATAATTCATCTTATGTAAGATTGGAATTGAATTCCGAAATTACATAAAATTGAAGTATCATGCAAACAATTCAGCATGAGGACATGAATATGTTGAAAGAATTTTCTATTTAAAATTCACCTCTACTGCAATGGACATTACCGCATTGTGCCCATAATTTTTCGGCCAACTGCCACAACGAAAATCGGCCAACTGCCACAATGAAAACCGGCCAACTGCCACAATGAAAAGTGCGATATCTTTGATTTATAATTTATTGATAAATTTATCGCATCTGTTTTAGCCGCCTTAACAATTCATTACATTGTTCCTTAATCTTTAGGAATGATAATATCTTCTCCTTGCTCCTCTTGAATTTCAATGATAGGTAAAAAATATTTTGCAAATGATGTTTTTTCTGTTTTTGCGCACAATGCACCTCGTGATGTGCTTATTGCTATCATAACAAGATTTTTGACAAAATCTTTTGGAAGAATAGCGTCTTTTGTATAACTATCAGTGAGTGTAATCCAGCATGATTCTTCAATGATGTAGTGGCATACTACCTCAGCGATAAGGAATGGCTTGTCATTCTCGGTAAACTGGATATTGGCTCCAATTGCGAAGCTGCGCTCCTGATAATTAGTACGAATGGGAATGCTCAGGTGTAACTGAATATTATCACCTGATGGTTCAAAGGGTGTTGCGAATTGCTCTATTGAAACCCCTCTGAGAGCATATTGAATTGTATCCATAATTAACCGTTTTTTGGAACTCTTTACAAAAGTTTGAAGTGTAGCTAAAGCGACTGTTCCCAATGTTGTTGATTGGAGTTATAATTTGGTAGTAGGAAATCGATGACTGAGATGTATTGGGTTCATCTTCAGGGAGTACGATTAATTTGAGCCCAAGGATTCGTCCATATCTTAATGCTGTTGTAATTCTGAGATCAAGATTTTGTCCGTGAAGCAATTTATTGATGTATTGAGGGGAGACATTCAGTTTTTCGGCAAGGTTTTTCTGACTCAGCCTGTTGTCTTTCATGTAGCGGATAATCTTGAGGATGATTTTCCTGCATGCAAGGAGCTCTTCCTCGTTCCTGATCTCATCTTTTGATTTAGAGATCCAAGTTTTTGTTGGCTTTACACGTGCACGCATAATCTTTTGTGTTTTTTGTTATTGTTGATAGTTTATTATTGTCATATTGTTTTTATATAGCCTGCGTTACGAAAGTGTCTTTAGTATCTATGCCATTATCGTTGATATATTGCAAGGTATGTTCCAGTTTGCGTAGTTCAATCTCTGTATTAGCAGCCTTTTTCATATCTTTATGAACCTTAATGGTGGCTCCCGTTATGAGGTAGCACTTTTTTTCTTCAACTTCAATTGCGTAAAATCGAAAAGGGTGGTGACCAATAATTGTTCCTTGTTTTAATTTTACCCTTATGCTTTCATATATTCTCTTTTTTGCCTCAACTGTTTCCAGAGGCTCTATCAATTCATGAAATGTATTGTTGCCCATGGCTTCCATAATTGTTCTTCTAATCATGTTTAGGGACCTGCTAACCTCTGATAGAAAAGTGTCTTCGGAAATTTTCTGCCAATATTCAGCCTGAAAATAAGTTTTAAATTGATCGTAGAAGTCGCTTAGGTACTGAGGAGAAGACCATAATTCGAATATTTTTTCAAATTGATTATAGCTATAGAATGCCTCATCTAATTCTATTGAATCACTCTTTACTCCAAATGAAAGTAGCTCATTTTCATCGAAGAATACCGCTGCAATTACACATTCCGCATCAAATGCGTCAATCTTTTTCTCTGGGTATATGATATCAAATTCCATAATCAACCTATAGGTTAAAAGGCAAAGGTAGTAAAGATTTTTGAAAAATCAACCGATAGGTTTATTATTGCCGATAATGTGAAAATTCCCAAATAGGTGAGTTCCGTATAATGAAAACAAAAAGTTTACTATATTTGAGAAAATCGCTGTGTCAATGAAAAATTTTCTAATTTTCTTTGCCGGAATGGTTACCGGTATAGTTTTTTTTTGTTTTGGGCATAATTATTTTCGTTAGCTCAAACAATAATATAGATGGTTTGACTATTTTTGATCAGCCGGGTAAAACGATGAATATTCAATCTTATCAGGTTTTCCAAGTTATAGAAGGTGGCCATGCATTAGCGAATTCTGCGATATCAGATAATGTAAATTTATTTATAGGTCCGACAGTTTTAGTTTACGGGAATGATAAAACTCATTATTATGATGATTTGGTTTTAAGGGCTGGTAATAATCAAATATATAAGCAAGTAGGGATATATCATTATACTACAAAAAATGGGGATGCAAACGGCATCGTACCGTTCATAATTTCCGATGATCTGAAAATGTTTTATTACAGAGGTTTGGCGGAATGGGG
>CALUSD010000231.1 GCA_944323295.1 uncultured Bacteroidales bacterium
GAGAAAGCGCACTGGAGGTTGTAGCCGCCGGTGTCACCGTCGATGTCGAGCACCTCGCCGGCAAAATACAGTCCGGGAACAAGTTTCGATTCCATGGTCTTGGCCGACACTTCATCCGTGGATACGCCGCCGGCCGTGACTACGCAGCGTTCATATCCGACATATCCGGCTACGGGGAATTCCCAGTTTTTCAGCAAACCGGCAAGATTGTCCGTGCCGGCATCTCGGTTGCATTTCAGGAATCCGTCGATCAGTGTGCCGGGCATCAGTTTCCCGAGCAGAACTCTGAATTTTGCATCTGCCCTCTTGTTCCTGCTGCGGGGATCGGCTTCGATATCTTTTGCCAAAGAATTTATTCTCCGCTCCAGAACGTCTGTTTCTACTGCCGGTTTCAAATCTAACGAAATCACCGTTTTAGAGCCGTTCATTATAGCCTTGACACATTTCCTGCTGACCTTGAATCCGACAGGACCCTCTATGCCTCCGTCGGTAAAATCCATGTCTCCGAATTCTTCCGCTGCGATATCGCCGTTTATCCTGACCGTAAGCGAAATGTTTTTGAGACTGTTTCCGGCAAGCGATTTTCCGAGTCCTGCCAGTGGCGCAGCCCTGTCTATGTGACCCGGAGCCGAAGATTTGCAGGAAACCGTTTTATATCCGGCAGGAACTATGGCCGTCAGGGAAGGAAAACATTGCCTGATTTTATGCCCTAATCCGGCTGCCCATGCATATCCGTCTCCTGTGGACCCTGTGGCAGGGTAGGAAAGCCCTCCGGTAGCTATTATCAGTTTACCGGTATGAATTTCTTTCCCGGAAGCGGTCATGACTGTGAAACCGTCGCCGTTTCGGGAAATCCTTACCGCTTCTTCACCGGCCAGCAGTTTCGCTCCGGCCCGTTTTACCGTTTTTTGCAGCGTGTCTACAACATCCATTGCCCTGTATGATGAGGGAAAGACTCTGTCCCCTCTTTCCGTGACGGTGTGAAGTCCGTTTTCATTCAGGAGTTTGACGGTATCATCAGGTGAAAAGGAAAAGAATGCCGGTTTTATAAAGTCTGCTTTGGGATGGATATGCTGTGAAAAATCCTGCCATCTTTTCAGATTCGTGATATTGCAGCGGCCTTTGCCGCTGATCATTATTTTCCGGCCAGGTCTCGGCATCTTTTCTATTATCGTTACGCCCGGGGCGCCATTGCCGGAGGCACCTATTGCAGCCAGCATGCCTGCTGCACCTCCGCCTATTATAAGAATGTCCGTTTCCATCCGAAAAATTATGTAAAATAAAAAAAATGTCTTATTTTTGCAGTCCCTTTCGAAAACGGGAGGAGTTTAAAGCCACTTTAGCTCAGTCGGTAGAGCAACGCATTCGTAACGCGTAGGTCGTGGGTTCGAATCCCATGAGTGGCTCACCTGATCAAAGAGAGCCTGAAAAGCAGTGAATCGCAGAATTCCGCGCTGATCTCGGCTCTTTTTTCGTTTATCGGAAAAAGTTCCTGCGTTTTGTCCATTTCGACTGCTATCAAGTCTCCGATTCTTTGGCTGATAACTGTAGAGGCTTCGGAAACGGTATCTTCGATTTTTGCAATCATCCCGACTCCTGCACCTGTCCTGAACAGCATGTCGCCGTTTTTCCTGAAGACGAATGCATTTTCTTCTTTTCTGAATACATCCGGCTGATACATCGGAAAGGGGAGTATGGAACTGTGGTCGAGTACTGATGCTGACGCAATGCTGTCGGGTTTTCCCGTATTCAGCATTTCCCCCGGGTAAAGCAATATCCCGAAGTTCACCCCGTCATAATACCTGTGCGCGAATTTTCTGCCTATGAATTTGCCTGCTTTGGAAATACGAGCAAAAACCGCAGGACTGTACCAGATGTCTCCGACAAATTCGGGAGAGAAAAAGTCCCGGCTTTCCCTCTCCCACGTAGTGTCCGGCCGGCAAATGAAACTGCCTGAGCCGTATAGTCTTACTGTAATATTCATCAGAAAAGTCTTCCTGAGCCCCATTTCTCCGCAAGAGAGCTTACCGATTTTTCTATTTCCTTGTCGGTCAGTTTCTTGAGGGCCGCTTTTTTGGCTTCAGCCTTCTCTGCTTCGAACTGTCGTCTCAAGAGTACGAACTGTTGCTTGGTGTCGAGCGTGAATTCTCCGTTTTCGACCCAGCTGAAATATGACGGCTCCGTTTCGTATACTTCTCGGGCGGTCTTTCCGCGATGTTTTCCGAAATTAATGACAACTTCTTTCTTGTCGTTGAAAACGAGCCTGCCGGCATAGTCTACGATTTTCTGCCGCTCGGAAAAATTCGCCAAGAAATTCACGTCGTTTTTCAACTGGTCAGGGTATCTGTCGAGCTGGGCTTTCAGAACTTCGTAGGTAGCCATCGTATCCGCTTCCGCGGAATGAGCCTTTTCCAGATCCTTGTCGCAGTAAAATTTATAGGCTGCTTTCAGATTTCTCGGTTCCAACTGGTGGTAGATATTCTGGACATCCACCATTTTCATCTTGTGAAGATCTATTCGGACCGGCCTGTTTTTGTAGTTCCTTACTCTTTCCAACTCTTCGGCAAGCATCGGCAGGTCGAATTTGTTCGAGTTGAAACCGGCCAGGTCCGAGCCATCGAGCCATTCCTGGACTTCGTCCGCTATTTCCCAGAAGCACTTTTCGTTTGCGAGATCTTCATCCTTTATCCCGTGCACTTCCATGGCGCTCGGGTTGATTTTTCTCTGGCAGTTTCCGAGATAGTCCCACGGTTTTACTCTCCAGGTCTTGACACGGACTTCGTTCCCCGGCAAGATTTTGACGAAACTAAGTTCTATGACAGCATCGGTCGCTATATTGAGTCCGGTACTTTCTATGTCGAAGAAAAGTATCGGTCTTTCAAGATTCAATTCCATGGTTTTCAGGCAATGCTCGGCATCAGTATTCCACAAATTCTTTCACTGTTTTCCTCTTCTTCCGAAGGCACCAGCACTGCAGGTCTGGCTCCGTCCGCAAATTTGATGACGATTTCGCCGCAGTCGATATTGCTTAGTATTTCTATAAGGAATGTCGACTTGAAACCGATGCTCAGATCTTCTCCTTCGTATTCGCAAGGAAGTTTCTCGTATGCTGCAAGCGAAAAGCCGAGATCCTGGGCGGTGATTTCTATGGAATTCGCGGTCAGATTTAGTTTTATGTGATTGGAACCCTTGTTCGCGCATACCGAAACTCTCCTTACGGAATTCAAGAGCTGGACCCTGTCGATTTTCATTATGTTCGCGTTGCTCTGCGGGATGACATCGCGGTACCGAGGATATTTGCCGATTACGAGCCTGCAAATGACGATGGTGCTGTCGAATTTGAATACAGCATTCTTGGAGTCGAATGCGATTTGTACGTTTTCGGTATTTTTCCCGATGATGCTGCGAAGTATCGCGGCAGGCTTTTTATGCAGGATGAAAGATGCTTTTTCGGATGCTTCCACACCTTTTGCGGTGTAGCATACTAATTTATGGGCATCGGAGGCTACCATGGTAGTGGATTCGGTATCGATGTCGAAGAATATGCCGTTCATGGTAGGCCTGATTTCATCGTCGGCAGTAGCATAAATCGTGGATGCAATGCCTTCCACGAGCTCCTGTGCCGGGAAATTCAACGTGACCGCCGAATCATCGGTAGTCGCGAATGCCGGATAGTCGGCGGCAGGGAAATACGGCAGAGTGGAAGCTCCGTTTGCCCATCCGAACTCGAATGACGTATCGCTGATGGTCTTGATGGAAAGCGGCTGATCCGGAAGTTCTTTCAGCAAATCCATGAGATGCTTCGCAGGGATCGCTATCTGTCCTTCCTCCTCGGCGTTTTCTACTTCTATGCTTGTGCGCATCGTGAGCTCCGAATCCGATGCGGTGATTTCCAAAACATTGTTTTTCAAGTTGAAAAGGAAATTTTCCAAAATAGGGAGTGCGGACTTGGCCGGAATGGCCTTGGCCACTGTCATGATCCCTTTCAACAGTTCTGAACTCGAAATAATCAATTTCATAAAATCCGTCCGTTTGTTTCTATAAATAACCAAGCAAATGTAAGAAAAATTTACCGGATTATGGCATATTATTTGATTTTTTCCGCTGCTCGGTATCAACCCGTCCTTTTTTGCCGGCGGCGGAACGCAAGTTGGGCGCTCCTCATCCGGGCCTGGACGGAGGAAATCGGATAAATTTAATCGAACATAATATGAAAAAAGGTATTTTAATCGTTTTGCTGTCGGCTCTTGTAGGGGGTCTGACGGCTTTTGCCGTGGTGAAGAATACTGATTCTTCCGAGAAAATGACGGTAATATCTTCTGACGGCGGACAGTACAGGACTGTCAATTTGTCACTTTCTGACTATCCGGATTTCACATATGCAGCAGAATCTGCCGTGGATGCGGTAGTCTATGTAAAGGTCGTGGCCAAGGATGTCGTGTCTCGTGCCCCGAGTTCCATATTCGACTTTTTCTTCGGATACGGTCCGACTCCTCAGGAGCGTGAGAAGGTCGGAAGCGGCTCGGGCGTAATTATCCGTCCTGACGGCTATATCGTGACCAATAACCATGTAGTGGAGGGCGCCACGGAGATACAGGTGACTCTGAACAACAACAAGACTTTCGATGCCCGGCTGATAGGGACGGATCCGGCTACGGATGTGGCTATCATCAAGATCGAGGCTGAAGGGCTGCCGGTTATCCCCTTCGGGGATTCCGACAAGCTGAGGCTTGGCGAATGGGTGTTGGCCATCGGCAGCCCTTATGATCTGCGTTCTACCATCACCGCCGGAATCGTAAGTGCGAAAGGACGTTCGATGCCGAACTACGACGGCGAGTTCAAGATAGAATCGTTTATTCAGACAGATGCTGCCGTGAATCCCGGCAACAGCGGAGGAGCCCTTGTAGACAAGAAAGGCAATCTCGTCGGCGTGAATACGGCCATAATATCTCAGACAGGCTCATATACCGGGTATTCGTTCGCCATACCTTCCAACATGGTGAAAAAAGTAGCGGAGGACCTGATAGACTTCGGCAGTGTGAAACGTGCTGTTCTCGGAATCACCATGCAGCCTATAAATGAGAAAATTTACAAAGAATTGAAACTTTCATCGTTCGACGGCGTATATATTACTGAGGTTTTGGACGGAAGCGCTGCCGACCAGGCCGGAGTCAAGAAGGGCGATATACTCATCGCTGTGGATTCCGTAAAGGTTAAAAACGCAGCCGCAGTGCAGGAAGCCGTGAATAATTTCCGTCCGGGCGATGAAGCGAAACTGACTGTTATCAGAGACGGAAAAGAGAAAGTCTTGGATGTCAAGTTCAAGAGCACCATGGTGGACAACGGATCGGTGGATGAGGACGGAGCCGTGGCTTTCTATGGCGCCAAGCTCAAAGAGGCGGACAAGGACAAACTTGCGTCATTGAATCTCGACAGAGGTGTGGAGATCGTATCCGTCGGCCCTGGCAAGATAATGGACGCCGGCGTTTCGGAAGGTTTTGTCATACTGTATGTCAACGACCAGCCTGTAAGCAAACCTCAGGATGTGATGAATATTGTGAAGAAGTCAAAGAGAGCGGTCTTCATCGAAGGTGTAACCTCCTACGGAAGACCATCATATTTCGGCTTCGGAGTTGAATAAAATATCATGAGACAGCTTAAAATTACAAAATCGATTACCAATCGCGAGAGTGCATCTCTTGACAAATATCTGCAGGAGATAGGAAGGGAGGAACTCATTACTGTGGAAGATGAAGTGGAGTTGGCCCAGCGAATCAGGAAAGGAGATCAGGCGGCTCTCGAGAAATTGACGAGGGCGAATCTCAGATTCGTGGTTTCGGTTGCCAAGCAATATCAGAACCAGGGCCTCAGTCTGCCTGACCTTATCAATGAAGGCAATCTCGGCCTGATCAAGGCTGCGGAGAAATTCGACGAGACCAGGGGATTCAAATTCATTTCATACGCAGTGTGGTGGATAAGGCAGTCCATACTTCAGGCTCTTGCAGAGCAGTCGAGAATAGTAAGGCTCCCATTGAACCAGGTAGGGTCCTTGAACAAGATAAACAAGGCTCTTTCCAAGTTCGAACAGGAAAATGAGCGGATGCCTTCGAACGAAGAGCTGTCAGAAATGATAGATGTTCCGAAAGACAAGATAGCGGATACTTTAAGGGTCTCCGGAAGACATGTCTCCGTGGATGCGCCTTTCGTAGAGGGTGAAGACAACAGTCTGCTCGATATTCTCGTGAACAACGACTCCCCGAGTGCGGACAGAGGGTTGGTGAATGAGTCTCTCAACAAGGAAATCGAGAGAGCCCTTTCGACTCTCGCCCCGAGAGAGCGCGAGATAGTGAAGTCGTTCTTCGGCATAGGATGTCAGGAAATGACTCTCGAAGAGATCGGAGAAAGATTCGGGCTTACGCGCGAACGCGTCCGCCAGATCAAGGAAAAGGCTATCCGCAGATTGAGAAGCAATTCAAGAAGCAAACTCCTGAAAAGCTACCTCGGCTAAAATACCTGAATATGAGTCCAGACAAGTTTATCATAGAAAAATCTAAGGAGGCAGTCTCTGCATTATACGGGGCTGCCTTGCCTGAGACATCGTTTCAGGTCCAGGTCACAAGAAAGGAATTCGAAGGGGATTACACGTTGGTCGTGTTTCCCCTTTTGAAGGTTTCAAAGCAGTCTCCCGAGGCGACAGCAAAGTCCATAGGCGACTGGCTGAGTGAAAATACCGGGGAAATTTCCGGTTACAATGTAGTCAAGGGTTTTCTGAATATCTCATTTTCGTCCCTTTACTGGAGCAGACTTTTTGCCGGTATTGCGGCAGATGAAAATTTCGGGCAGCTTCCGTCTACGGGCAAGACTGTCATGGTGGAATTTTCTTCGCCGAATACGAACAAGCCGCTGCATTTGGGCCATATCAGGAACATCCTCCTCGGATGGTCGGTTTCGAAACTTCTCGAGGCTAACGGCCATAAGGTGATGAAGGTGAATCTGGTGAATGACAGGGGTATTCATATCTGCAAGTCGATGTTGGCCTGGTTGAAGACGGCTGACGGCCAGACGCCGGAGTCTTCCGGAAAGAAAGGCGACCATCTCGTAGGCGACTGCTATGTGGCATTCAACGATATTTACAAGAAAGAGGTGGAAGAGCTCGTTGCCGGCGGGATGTCGAAAGAAGATGCGGAAAAGAATGCTCCGAGTCTTAAAGAGGCTCAGGAGATGCTTCTCAAGTGGGAAAAGGGGGATGAAGAGGTAGTGTCTCTGTGGAAGAAGATGAATTCCTGGGTCTACGCAGGCTTCGACAAGACATACGGGGACTTGGGCATTTCTTTCGACAGAACATACTATGAGTCCCAGACTTATCTGCTTGGAAAGGCATTGGTGCAGAAGGGTTTGGATATGGGCATTTTCGAAACGGATCCTGACGGCTCCGTGTGGTGCGATCTTACTGCCGACGGACTTGACAGGAAACTTCTGCTGAGGGGAGACGGAACGTCAGTATACATGACCCAGGACCTCGGCACTGCCGAACAGAGATTCAGCGAGTATCATTTGGATGAGCATATATACGTGGTCGGCAATGAACAGAACTATCATTTCCAGGTATTGAAGCTCATTCTCAAGAAGCTCGGTTTCGACTGGGCCGACAATATATATCATCTGTCGTACGGAATGGTAGAGCTTCCGGAGGGCAAGATGAAATCGCGCGAAGGTACCGTAGTGGATGCGGATGATCTTCTTGAAAAGATGTACAATACCGCCAAAGAGACTTCTCTCGAACTCGGAAAGATCGGCAGCATGACGGAGGAAGAGCAGAAGGAACTTTTCCGTACGCTGAGTCTCGGTGCATTGAAATACTTTATTATCAAGGTGGACCCGAAAAAGACGATGCTTTTCGATCCCAAGGAGTCCATCGATTTCAACGGAAATACGGGACCTTTCATACAGTACACGCACGCCAGAATAAAGTCGATTCTCAGAAAGGCGGACGAGAAAGGGATTGACTGGAAGACATTTGCAATAAACGACGGTATAGCGCTTTCTTCGAAAGAAATACGCCTTATAAAGCTCTTGGACATGTATCCGGGTAAAATTGCCGAGGGCGGTCAGGCGCATTCTCCTGCCGTCATTGCCAACTATGCATACGATCTTGCAAAGGAGTTCAACCAGTATTATCATGATACCCCTGTCCTCAGGGAAGAGGACGAGACCTTGTTGAAATACAGGCTCTCTCTTTTAGACATGATAGCCCGTGTCCTGGTAAAAGCCATGGACATACTCGGAATCAGACTTCCGGAAAGGATGTAATTTCCCATGTCGGATGCATGCATGATACCGACTTCGGTCAAGGAAGTCGAAAACTTGGGGTGGGACTATATCGATGTCATCATTTTTTCAGGTGACGCGTTTGTTGACCACCCTTCTTTCGGTACGGCAGTTATCGCCCGCTATCTCCAGAAGTATGGATACCGGGTGGCTGTAGTGCCGCAGCCGAACTGGCGGGACGACCTGAGGGATTTCAGGAAACTCGGCCGTCCGCGCCTTTATTTCGGAGTCAACTCCGGAGCGATGGATTCAATGGTCAATCACTATACGGCATCGAAAAGACTGAGAAGCAATGATGCCTATACGCCGATGGGAAAGGCCGGGCAGCGCCCGGATTATGCCGTGACCGTTTATACGAGAATTCTGAAAAAACTGTATCCGGACGTGCCCGTGGTCATAGGCGGAATCGAAGCATCTCTGAGACGTCTTACGCATTACGACTATTGGAAAGACTGCCTGCTGCCTTCCGTGCTGGTAGACAGCGGTGCGGATTATCTGTCCTATGGTATGGGCGAACGGACCATGCTGGAACTCACACGCGCGATAGAAGCAGGAAGAAACGTTTCCGATATCAGAAAGATTCCGCAGATTGCCTTTTTCATGACGGGACGGAGCAGGCTGAAAGATGCATTGATTCTGCATTCGTACGAAAGATGCCTGGCGGACAGGAAGGCTTTTGCCGAAAACTTCCATCTCATAGAGACGTCGGCTAACATGCTGGCTCCGAAGGTGCTGGTCGAGCCTTGCCGGGACGGGTATGTACAGGTCAATCCGACCTGGCCTCCTGCCACGGAAGCTGAAATGGATTCGTTCTGGGATCTGCCCTATACCAAACAGCCTCATCCGAGATACAGGGGAAAACATATCCCTGCGTACGAAATGATAAAGTTCTCCATAAATACGCACAGAGGATGTTTCGGAGGATGCAATTTCTGCACTATCGCTGCCCATCAGGGCAAATTCATCCAGACCCGTTCGGAAAAGTCCGTATTGCAGGAGATAAGCCGTTTGAAAATGTTGCCCGGCTTTGCGGGCAATATTTCCGATGTGGGCGGGCCTACGGCCAATATGTACGGCATGGGAGGCGCAGACAAAGAACTTTGTGCCGTGTGCCGGAGAAAATCCTGTCTTTTCCCTGCGCCGTGCAGGAATTTGAACCGTTCGCATTCAAGGCTGCTGAAACTCTATGAGGAGATTTCGAAAGTCAAAGGCATCAGACATTTTTACATAGGCAGCGGAATACGGTATGATCTTTTTCTCGATGAAAAAGGCTTTGTGGACGACAGTTCTTACCCGTATCTGAAAGAACTGATTCTCGAGCATACTTCCGGGATATTGAAGGTTGCTCCGGAACATACCGAGGACAACGTGTTGAAACTCATGGCAAAGCCATCGTTCCGCCTGTTTGCGCGGCTGAGGCGGGAGTTCGATGACATTGTCCGCAAGGCGGACAAACACTGTATTCTCATTCCGTACTTTATTTCGGGGCACCCAGGCTGCGGTATGCGGGAGATGAAATCGCTGTCGGAGAATCCGGCTCTCGCAGGTATCCGCACGGACCAGGTCCAGGATTTCACTCCGACTCCGATGACTGTTTCGTCCGTGATGTTCTATACCGGACTCGATCCCCGCACCATGCGGAAGGTTTTCGTGGAACGCGATATCGAGAGAAAGCGTATGCAGAAATCCTTTTTCTTCAAGCGCCCGGGAACGGCTCAGATAAAAAAGTAAAAATATTTTTTCCGTTTACGAAATAATGTTCTATACTTGCACAGTAAATCTGAACAAAAAAGAAAAGAAAATATGGAACAGGTAAGTCAGAAGAAGAGAGCTGTCGTAAGTTATGAAAACATGTCGGAAGAGTTGGCAGCAGCGTTTGCGGAAAAGTACCCGAAAGGCTTCTCGGACTATCTTCCGGACCTTTTGAAATACGACAAGCCTGACGGAACATCATTTTATGCGGTGACGGTGGAAATTCCATCTGCCATTTATTTGGTGAAAATAAAAATAAAGACCGATGACGCCGAGGATATCGAAAGATGGTTGGACGGAGATGATGACGAGGACTCGGTAACGGAGAGCGGACCGGAAGGAGGAGATCTTCCTGATGACAACATAGCACAGTATGCATCGTCCGACGATGATGTTTCGGAATCTGATCTTGATTAGTTTATAGTTTCGCATTGAAAACGGACAGGAGGACAGGCCGCTTTTTCGCGTTCGTAAGGCGTGTGTTGCAAAAAATGTCGGAAAGGGATCAGGTGCTGGTCCTGTCGCTTTTCGTGGGCATTTCATGCGGGCTTGCATCGGTGATCCTGAAAGTTGCGATAGAATTCATACATTCAAGTCTGACAGGCTGGTTTGGGAATTCGGCACAGTACAATATCCTGTATCTCGTATATCCCGGGATAGGAATGCTGCTGTCCATGCTTTTCGTTCGCTATGTCATAAAAGACAACATCGGACACGGGGTGACGAAAGTGCTTTTGGCCGTTTCCAAGAATGAATCAAAGATAAGACCGCATAACATGTGGTCTTCGATTGCAGCCAGTTCGGTGACGATAGGATTCGGAGGCTCGGTAGGAGCCGAAGCGCCCATAGTATATACAGGTGCGGCCATCGGTTCGAACATAGGCAGAAAGATGGGGCTGTCCTATCGTAATATCACGATATTGCTCGGATGCGGAGCTGCCGGTGCCGTGGCCGGAATTTTCAAGGCTCCGCTTGCAGGGGTCCTGTTCACTCTCGAGATACTTCTTTTCAACATCTCGATGTCTTCCATCCTGCCCCTGCTTCTGTCCACCGTGTCAGCGACCGTAGTTTCGTATCTGTTTCTCGGAGATTCGCTTCCATTCGAGTGTACGCTGTCGCCGTTTACCATGAGGAATATCCCTTTTTATATATTCCTCGGTCTGTTTTGTGCTGCATGCTCAGTATATTTTACGAGGACGACGCTGTGGTTAGAAGACAAGATAAAATCAATCCGCAGCCCGTATAAAAGATGGTTCATATCCGCAGTCTGCCTCGGTCTGCTGATATTCCTGTTCCCTCCGCTGTACGGTGAAGGCTATGATTCGCTGTCCGTACTTCTGAACGGAGGCGAAATTTCCTTTCCTACGCGTACCGTTCTCGGATTTTTCATGAATTCGGCATGGACCATACCTGTGTTTTTTCTCCTTATCCTTCTGTTGAAAGTATTTTCGATGTCATTTACCAATGCCGGAGGCGGTGTGGGAGGAACATTCGGCCCGACCCTCTTTGTCGGAGCCGTGGCCGGTTTCGTTTTGTCCAGGACCATGAATCTCGTTTTTGCCGGAACGGACATATCCATACCGGAGCAGAATTCCGTTCTTGTCGGAATGGCCGGCCTTATGGCAGGGGTCATGCAGGCTCCCATGACAGCGATATTCCTTATTGCCGAGATTTCCGGAGGCTATGATCTGCTTATTCCTTTGATACTCACTTCTACGATTTCATTCGGAGCTACCAGGATAGTCGAGCAGTATTCGATATATACAAAACGTATTGCGAACAGAGGCGAGCTTTTGACTCATGACAGCGACCAGGCCGTTCTCACGCTTCTCAAGACTTCGGATTTGATAGAGTCTGATTTCACGCCGGTCAAGATAGATGCCACACTCGGAGAACTTGTAGAGGCCGTATCGGTGTCTTCGAGGAACATTTTCCCTGTCTTGGACAGCCGGAAGCACTTTCAGGGATACGTGTCTTTAGAGGATATCCGCCGCGACATGTTCAAAAAAGAACTTTACGACAAAATGTACGTGTACAACTATATGAAATCTTCTCCTGCTTACGTGTATGCGGACGAGAAGATGGACAGCGTGATGCATAAATTCGAAAAAACGGATGCCTGGAATCTGCCTGTCGTGGACCGTTACAGGACTTATATAGGCTTCGTTTCCAAGTCGAAGATTTTTTCTGCCTACAGAAACCAGCTGAGAGAAGTGTCTCACGACTGATGTCGGTAACCATATAAATATCAGCACATGAAACAGTTATATATCAAGACCATAGCAGGAAGGTTGGGCGTGAAGGAATGGCAGGTGGAGAATTGTGCCCGGCTCTTCGAAGACGGAGCTACGATTCCGTTTGTCAGCCGCTACAGGAAAGAGAGGACAGGAGGGCTCGACGAGGTGGCGGTAGCTGAAATCAAGCATTGGATAGAGGTATTTTCCGAGATGGAAAAAAGGAAAGAAACCATTCTTGCCACTATTGCCGAAGCCGGCAAACTGACTTCTGACCTCTCCGATGCCATAGAGAATTGTGTGGAAACGACCGAACTCGAAGACCTGTATCTTCCGTTCAGACCCAAGCGGCGTACGAGAGCTACTGTTGCAAAAGAGGCGGGCTTGG
>CALUSD010000232.1 GCA_944323295.1 uncultured Bacteroidales bacterium
TTTCTTGTTTTCAAGATTGGCCTTCTCTGTCTTTTTTATTTCCATTTATTGCTGTTTTTAGATAATCGGTTTTAGTCCCGCTAAGTTATGAAGAATAATTTTTATTTCATAATTTTTTGTTCATAACTTTGTGGATATCTGCACAAATATGTAAGTTTGCAATTACCTTTTTTCCATTTTAAGCGGCTGCTGCATAATAAATATTTGCATGAAAAAATTCTTGTTTTCGTTTTTTGCTTTCTGTGCGCTGGTGTCAGTGACATTGCAGGGGCAGGAAATACGCAGTCAGGTGCTGCATCCTGTAGAACACAGTGCCGGATCATCCATGGCTTACCGCTATGAGCCTGGAGTCCGGACATCTCCTCCGGATGGATATGTACCTTTTTATATAAGTCATTTCGGACGTCATGGTTCACGCTATCATACGACAGAGAATATCTATAGAAAATTCCATGACATTTTCGAAGAGGCGTCGTCTGCAGAAGCATTGACTCCTTTCGGACTGGAGGTGAAAATACGGATAGATTCGATATTTGCTGCATGTGACGGTCGTGCCGGACAGCTGACGGTCATAGGGGAAAAGGAGCACATGGACATCGCTGCACGCATGTACGGGAGTTTTCCTGAAGTTTTCACGTCTGATGATTCTGATGATATTGCGTCTGTATTTTCCCGCTCCACTTCGAGTGAACGGGTCGTGCAAAGCATGCGTATTTTCGATGCCACGCTCAAGAGTTGTGCATCCGGATTGCAGATAGAAGAACGTTCGGGAGGGAGCTGCAACGCCTATCTTAATCATTATACACCTGAGTATCGGGAATATTATGAAAACGGTTCGTGGAAAGAGGAGATGGAAACGATGCGGGGAGAATGGATCAGGCCGGAACGGTTGATAGATACTTTGTTTTCTGACCCGGTTTTTGTCGCCAAACGCATTTCAAGTAGGAAAAATTTCATGACAGAACTTTTTTCTGTCGCTTCCATTCTGCAGGGCAGTCCGGTCGGCGTGTCGCTGTATGATGTTTTTACCGAGGAAGAAATATTCGCCCTTTGGAGAACTCAGAATCTCAATCAGTATCTCAGGAAAGGCCCCTCGGCCACAGGGGGAGAGCTTGCAGTAGCTATTGCGGTACCGCTCCTGCGTGATTTTATCGCATGCGCCGACAGCGCGCTTGCCGGCAACGGCAGGGTCGCGGATCTGAGATTCGGACATGGCGAGGGGCTTATGCCGCTTGCTGCCCTGATGCGTCTTTCCGGAGCCGATGTGACCGAAGCTGACCCGGAGAAAGTTCAGGAAGTCTGGCAGGATTTCCGGATCACGCCGATGGCAGGCAATATCCAGTGGATTTTCTACAGAAATAACAGGGGTCGCGTGTTGGTCAGATTCCTGCTGAACGAACGTGATGTGACGCTTCCGCTCAAAAGTGTGGAAGCTAACTTTTATGACTGGCGCAATGTCCGGAAATTTTACAGTAAAATAATCGAAGCATATTGAAATTGCGGCTGCGCAACTGTTTGGTCAAAGGCTGTAAGATTTTTCTTAATTTTGCAGGAAATTTTATTTAAGGTTATACATGGTATCATATTTTTTTGAGAATACTGATTTCAAGTTAAAGAACAAGACAAAAATCAAGAACTGGCTCAGATTCGTTGCCGAAAGTGAAATTTTCACTCTCGGCAATATCTCGGTAATATTTTGTTCGGACAATTATATTCTCGATATTAACCAAAGATTTCTTCAGCACGATTATTTTACCGACATCATTACGTTCGATTATTCCGAAGGACGGAAAATATCGGGAGATCTTTTTATAAGTGTCGATTCCGTCCGTGAAAATTCGATAGAATACGGGACGGAATTCCTCGACGAGCTTCATCGTGTCATAGTTCACGGGATTTTGCACTTGATAGGGTACGATGACCATACCGATGACGAGATAAAGGTAATGCGCTCCAAGGAAGATTATTATTTGTCTGTTTTCGATTTAATGTAGAGGCAAGCATGCAGAAGAAATATGATGTGATAGTGATTGGCGGCGGACACGCCGGGTGCGAAGCCGCAATGGCTGCTTCTCGAATGGGTTCTTCGGTGCTGCTGATCACCATGGATATGACCAAATTCGGACAAATGTCCTGTAATCCGGCTATAGGTGGTATTGCTAAAGGTCAGATAGTCAGGGAAATAGATGCTTTAGGCGGCTATATGGGCATAGTGACCGACGCTTCTACACTGCAGTTTCGAATGCTTAACAGGTCCAAAGTCCCGGCCATGTGGAGTCCCCGTGCCCAATGCGATAAAAACCTGTACAGCCAAAATTGGAGAAATTTGCTCGAAACTAATTGTAAATTAGATATTTACCAGGATATTGCAGTCAGTTTTCTTTTCAATGGTTCAAAAATTTCGGGCTGCTGTACGAAGACAGGTGCAATTTTCAATTCTCAGACGGTTATCCTGACGGCTGGAACCTTCCTTGATGGAAAACTTTTTATAGGTCGTACCGAGTTCGAGGGTGGAAGGATAGGGGAGATGTCGTCTCATGGATTGACAGGCCAGCTCGTGGAAATGGGATTGACTACCGGAAGAATGAAAACAGGCACGCCTCCGAGAATCGATATTTCATCCGTGGACACTTCGCGGCTTTTGCCTCAGGAGGGGGATTCTGTTCCGGATAAATTTTCTTATTTGCCGTATTTGTCGACGGCGCAGAATGGAACGCCCCAGCTTCCATGCTTTATAGTTCATACAAATCAAAAAGTACATGAAACGCTGAGGTCCGGATTTAAGGATTCGCCTTTGTTTTCGGGAATGATTACCGGAATAGGACCGAGGTATTGCCCGAGCATAGAAGATAAAATACGGACATTTGCCGACAAGGATTCTCATCAGTTGTTTCTCGAGCCTGAGGGAAGATATACTTATGAATATTATCTGCAAGGTTTTTCGTCTTCGCTTCCTCTTCAGGTGCAGTTGGATGCAATGCATCAGATAGAGGGATTGGAAAACGCCAGGATATACCGTCCTGCCTATGCAGTCGAATATGACTATTTCGATCCTACCCAGTTGAAGCCGACTTTGGAATTGAAGAGTATCGAAAATCTTTACTTGGCAGGGCAGGTCAATGGAACTACCGGTTATGAAGAAGCGGCAGCCCAGGGTTTGGTAGCCGGAATCAATGCTCATTTGAAGTGCAGGGAAAAAGAGCCTTTTGTATTGAAACGCGATCAGGCTTATATCGGAGTTTTGATAGATGACCTTATAACAAAAGGTGTGGATGAGCCGTACAGAATGTTTACGTCTCGAGCCGAGTATAGAATTCTCCTGCGGCAGGATAATGCAGACTTCCGACTTACACCGATAGGGTATTCTTTAGGTCTTGCGGATAAGTCCAGATATGATTATACGATGAGAAAGTATGAGTCTGTAGACAGGCTGAAAGACTTTTTCAATGAAAATTCTGCGAGACCTGAAATCATCAATCCTTATTTGTCAGGTGTAGGTACTGCTCCAATAGAAAATAGAAGAAGATTTTCGGATTTGATATCAAGACCCCAGGTTTCACTTGTCGATATGATAAATTTTGTTCCACGTGGAACTTTTACCAAAAATTCAATTAATTTGGATGATGAGTTATCGTTGAAATCAGATGTGGTATTGAAAGGTAATAAAGACTATAAAACATTGATTTCTTCAACAAGCAGCTATGATTCCAATAAAAAATCCGGTCTGACAGGTGAAGATGACAGAGCAGATTCATATATGGATGCTGTCTATGTGTTGAGGAATAATACCGAGTATCCTGTCGCAAATCTCTCGGCTGACTTTATGACTTCCAAACTCGAATTGAATTATAAGAGTGAAATTTTGGAAGATGTGGAAATAGCCATAAAATATGCCGGATATATCGAGCGCGAAAGAAAATTGGCGGATAAAATAATGCGGCTTGAAAATTTGGTTATTCCGGAGAATTTTGATTTTGACAAGGTGCAGAGTCTTTCAATAGAGTGTCGGCAGAAATTGAAAAGATATTCTCCGAGGACCATAGCGCAGGCATCACGGATTTCCGGTGTGTCGCCGGCTGATATATCCGTCCTTTTGGTTTACTTCGGAAGATGATGAAACAATAATACCTGTGTGATATCTGAATGAAGTTGCCCTAATATTCTGAAACTGCCTTAGATATTATAAGAATAGTGTTCCATGTGGAACACTATAATTTTTTCAAAGCGGCTTTTATAAGGTTTTCGAGACTGATTTGAGGGTTTTCTTTGAGTATGGCTGTAATGGCTTTTTGAACATTGGCTTTAGAAAATCCTAATAATATGAGTGCCGTAGTGGCTTCGTCTATTATTCCGTTGTCGGTCTTGTTTACAATACCTGAAATATCTCCTCCTGTTCCTTTTATTACTTTGTCTTTAAGTTCGAGAATCAGGCGCTGTGCGCTTTTCAGTCCGATTCCTTTTATGCTTTTGATTCTTGCGATGTCTTCTGCGATTATGGCATTGCGGATTTCTTCCGCAGAGAGGGAAGAAAGCATCATGCGGGCTGTGGCGGCTCCTATTCCTGAAACTCCTATCAGTAGTCTGAACAGTTCTCGTTCATCTTTTGTGCCGAATCCGAAAAAAAGCTCTTCGTCTTCTCTGATGTAGTGGTGAATGTAAACCGTAACATCTGTTTTGTTTTCAAAAAAGGAGAATGTCTGCAGTGATATTAAGATTTTGTATCCGATGCCGCCGGTCTCTACGGTCATTTCAGACGGATTCAGTTCGGTGATTTTTCCTTTGATGTAGTCTATCATGGTTGTAAAATTTATATTATTATTAGCAGATCTCTCGACTTTGCTCGAGATGACAATCGTGCAGCTCTTTCTGTTTTGCTCGGGATGACATTTCTCGAGATGATGAATGCAAAAATATCAAAACATTGAGAATATTTGAAGCGGGGGAGAATGATTTATAGCGTGTCTTTGAAAAAAATCAGAAATTGTTTTGATTTTTGAAGAATTTCAAAACAACTTCTTAAACATCTTCTGATTAGTTTTGCTAAATTTGCGGGCTTATCGTATTAAATTATGACTTCGGAAGAGTTTAGAAACATGTTTCCGCTGTTAGGCAGGAAGGTATACGGGAAAAATCTCGTATATTTCGATAATGCAGCTACCGTGCAGCGTCCACAGTCTGTCTTGGATATGTGGACCGGGCTTTCCCTGCACTCCAATGCAAATATCCACCGGGCCGTTCATAAAATGGCCGATGAGGCTACCGAAGCATATGAGCAGGCGCGTCTTGCCGTTAAAAATTTCATAAATGCAGGGTCTCGGGAAGAGATAGTTTTCACGTCCGGGGTGACGGCCTCCATAAATCTTGTTGCATATTCTTTCGGAGAGAAATTTATTGGGGAAGGAGATGAAATCATCGTGACTGAGGCGGAACATCATTCAGATATTGTTCCATGGCAGCTGCTTTGTGAAAGAAAAAAGGCTGTATTGAAAGTCATTCCCGTGGATGAAACAGGGCGCTTGCAGACTGAAAAAATCGAAGGTCTGTGCACTGAAAAAACCAAGTTAGCTGCAATAACCCATATTTCGAATGTGCTCGGATTGGTGAATCCCATAGATGAAATAGTGCGGATTTTTCATTCGAAGGGAGTGAAGGTCCTGATAGACGGAGCACAGGGAATCGTACATGAAAGGGTGGATGTACGGAAGACCGACTGCGATTTCTATGCTTTTTCCGGTCATAAGATTTTTGCGACTACGGGAACAGGTGTTCTTTATGGCAAGAAGGATTTGTTGGAAAGCATGCCGCCTTTTATGGGTGGGGGAGAGATGGTCGGCACGGTGCGGTTTTCCGGGACGACTTTTGCTCCTCTGCCGCTGAAGTTCGAGGCAGGGACACAGAATTTTACAGGAGCGGCGACACTGAGACCGGCGCTGGAACTTGCATCCGACATGATTTCAGACAAGGAACTGAATATGGAATATTCGTCAGTCAAGGAGTATCTGTACGAAGCTCTGACAAGTTTCGACGGACTGCATCTTTATGGTACGACCGACAGATTAGGCGAAAAAATACCGTTGTTTTCATTCTGTATCGACGGGGTGCATCATGAGGATCTCGCTCTGATTTTGGACAAGATGGGCATAGCCGTACGTTCAGGGCAGATGTGCGCTGAGCCTCTAATGGACAGATTCGG
>CALUSD010000233.1 GCA_944323295.1 uncultured Bacteroidales bacterium
ACAGATAGCACGGCTCATAAGGATGACGATGCATGCCGGTATTTTTGCTGTCGATATTTTTTGCCGCCCGTCCGCGGGCCCAGTCCTGAACGAAATCATTGTTCAGCCAGTCTTTCAAAATAAGAGGAAAATCCCTCTGCAAAGTTCGACGATCAATCCAGGACTCTGTCGTAGAGCCGCCTATCGCATTGCAAATCAACCCTACAGGCACGTCGAGACTGTCCCTGAGCATGCGGCCGAAACAGTAGCCGACTGCCGAAAATTCCTCAGCCGCTCCCCTGTCGGAAACACGCCATTCAGTATCTTTGTAATAATCAAGATTTTGCACTGCCTCTACAGCTTCGGCAGGCCAAACTGTATTGTCTGTCCGCCATTTTGCCTTCATATCGAAAAGCCTCAGATTTCCGTCATCGGCAGACGCTAACACCTCCTCTTTTCCCGTCATGCTGCGGACCGGAAATTCCATATTGGACTGACCTGAACACAGCCATACATCGCCTACGGCTACATTGTCGTAAACTATCCTCTCCCCTTCTGCCGAAATCTCTATGGTCAGCCCGACAGACGCCGGCATTGGACGAAAGTCCACCTTCCACTTCCCGTCGGCACCGGCCACGGTTTTTCTCTTTTCTCCGGCAAACTTCACGGTCACCTTGGAGCCTGCATCCGCCATTCCAGAAATGCTGATCGGACAGTCTCTCTGCAGCACCATCCCGTCGGAATACAGCATCGGCACGGAAAGCCCTCCGAAATCTCCCGTTATGGCGGAATAAGCGGCCGAAGCCAATATCATCGCTCCCCTGCTGTCCGGGTGAACGGCATCAGGAATCAGATCCGGATGCGGGAACAACGGCGTAAAAAAGTCCACAAGCTGCACGTCAGCCACTTCCGCTACAGTCCGGATGGCCGAGCGTATCTCTCTCTGCCACAACTCAGTACCTGAGCAGAAACGGCGATGGTCGGAAGTGATGGGAGTTATCTCGGCTATCAGGATGCGCACATCTTCGTTCACCGAACGAAGAGAATTTATCAGGTAAAGATAATCCTGCACGAACTCGTCCCTGAAATTCGGCCAGTCCCGCGGATCGGTATCGTTGACCCCGAGATGGATGACTGCAATATCCGGAACAAAAGACAGGGCTTTGGCAAATTCCGGCTGCTCAGTATAGGGCCGATGGCCGTTCCTGAGCAATGTCGCCCCGGATTTTCCGAAATTACCCACTTCGTACCCGTCTCCGAGCAGCTGCTGCAGCCTCGAAGGATATGACTCCGTCTCCCGGTCATCCGTTCCCACTCCGTAAGTGATACTGTCGCCGATACATGCCACCCTGACAGAAAAAGGCTCGGCACCGGCTGCCGCAAAAGCCGCCGATACCATAAGCCATATAAAGAAAAATACACGTTTCATATCATTTCATATCATCGGTTACAGGCCTGAGCACGGTAAGCTGGACGATTAGAGCCACGGCCGTAATGCATCCGAGCACCGCAAAGGCAAGTCCGAGGTTTCCAGCATCCGCCCAGCTCCCAAGCACCTGGGTGCATACCGCTCCCGCTATGACTCCTGTCATATTCATCACACCGTAAGCTGTCGCACGCAGTTTGGCAGGTACGAACTGGCAGAGGATAGGCATATTGTTCGTATCGAACATCCCGTATCCTACTCCGAAAAGCAGACCTGCTGTCACCGCTGCAGCCAATCCTGAACCGAGGCCGAGCAGCACCAACGACGGAATCATCAGGGCAAGCCCTATCGCACTGGTATAGATGCGGCCCTTGAGATTGCGGCGTACCCATTTATCCGACAGCGGGCCGCCTATCAGGATACCGATAAACGATGAGACCGCGATGGTAATGGTGGAAATAGGACCAGCCGAGGCCATCGGGATTCCGAGACCTTCTGAAAAAAGGGTCGGAAGCCAGTTTTTCGTTGCCCATCCGGGCAATGATGTCGATGCGAAGAAAAACAGGATAGCCCAGAAGGCAATATTCGAAAATATCATCCCGAAGCCTTTCAATACAGGGATTTTAGCAGTCCGGGGTGTTTCAGATACACTCGCGGTCCTGTCGGAAGACTCTCTCTTTTCGTGAAGAAGGAGTATGAGTATGAATGCATAGACCACGCCGATGATACCGAACCAGTGGAAAGTCTCCTGCCACGAAAAAGTCGCGGCAAAGGTAGCGCCGAATCCGCCGGCCGCCTGACCGAGATAAAGTCCGGTCATGTGTATGCCGATGGCGAAACTGCGCGATTTTCCTTCATGATAGTCTGCTATGAGAGAGAGGCCTGCAGGAATATACAGTGCCTCGCTGACTCCCATCAACGCCCTGAGCCAGAGTATCTGATGATAAGAGGTGCAGAATCCCATCAGAAGCGTAACGGCGGACCATACGCCCAAGGAAGCTATTATCAGCCATTTACGGCTGACTCTGTCCGCTACGGCACCGGCAAACGGGCTGATGACGCCGTATATCCACAGGAACACGGCCATGAGTTTCCCGAAATTCGCGGCGGATTCCAATTCGACGATATCTATCTGCATCGCCTCCCGCATTGTCGACAGCATCTGTCTGTCCATATAGTTCAGCAGAGCCACCACCCAGAGCAAGGCGACTATGATCCAAGGATAGGCCTTGGCGAATTTATCATTTATTTTCATTGTATTGTATATTTAGGAGGCCGCCTCAGTCCGCAGAATCGTCCGACTGCCGTATATTAATGATGTCGGAGAGCTTCACTGCCTGGAAAACAAGCTGGGAAGTGCTTCCCTCGTAAAGTATGCCGACAGTGTTTTCATCGATCATCGACATGCAGGAATAGCCCCAGTTCTCCTCCTCGTCCAAAAGGACCTTGTTTTCAGGAAGCCAGGTATTGCCTCCGTCGAGGCTTGCCTTGATGGTCATATGGTTGCGGCCCTTGGAAGTATCCGGATTGGAGAACAGCAGGATATCCGTCCCGTAAGGATTCCTGTCCGCCGGCACCTTTATGATGCTTGCCATGCACACAGGCTCCTGCAGCTTGCCGGTAGACGGATGCTCCGTCCAGGTCTCCCCCATGTCCGAAGTGACGGAAACCGCCCTTCCGGTCTTTCTGTTGTCTCTCATGTTGAGCATCAGTTCGCCCGGAGACAGTTCCACCACCTGAGCCTCGGTAGTATTGGTACGTGCGGAATTATGCGCCTTCCATGTCTTTCCATGGTCGCGGCTGTACATTATCCCTGCGGCCGGCACCCTCGCCGTATCGATATGCTGCATCGGGAAAACCAAGGTCCCGTCTTCCATCGAAATCCCACGTCCCGGTCCCTGCAGGGTCAGGTACCATTCCGGCCTTTTGACCTGTGAAGTGATATTGACAGGCTCCGACCAGGTACGGCCGTTGTCCTTGCTGCTGACCAAGACTATCTGTCCTGTCTCTTCCGGAGAAATCCCCTGCCCTACAGCGGTCCAGGCCCTGTCCACACCTATCCCGTGCGTCCACAGGCCGGCTATGAAAATCTCGCCTGTCTGTTCGTCCACGAGAACCGACGGATCCCCTACTCCGTTCTGAGCCTGAGGCAGTCCGCCGTAAGTTCCCATATCGAGCACCGGACCGAGATACTCCCAGGTGACTCCCCCGTCATGACTGAGGCTCGCACCCACATCTATATTGTTCTGCAAATCGAGGCTCGAATCATATCTGATATCATACACGGCCACCAAGGTTCCGTCCAGCGCGGTCACGAGCCCGGGGATTCTGTATGCCGTCACACCGTCATCGCCGGCCTGCCGCACTGAAATGCCGAACCTGTGCATCGGACTGCCTCCGGCTTGAATTTTCTTTTCCGAGCCTCCGACCGAAACAGCCGAGACTTCGAGCCTGAAAAGATCGGAAATATCGCTGACCCTCTCCGGGTCAATGGCAACGCTTACATAAAAGTAATTTTTTCCCGGAACGAGCGCTTTCGCGCAATGTATCCTCGCCTTTTCAGCCGCCGCTGCGCTGCCGACCTTTTCGACAAAATCGGAATCGCACCAGACATCCTGCCCCCCGCCGTTTCTGCGGGCATCATCCATGAGTACGTAGGATGTTGTCCGTGAACGGACTACGGACATGGTCCCGGAATACATCAGATCCAAAGACTTGACGGCATCAGTGAGGATGCCGTCAAGTTTCACGTCGATGTAGTCCAGCACTTCCCTCCCGTCCGAACATATGCAGATCTCGGCGGCTGCATTGCAGTCCCTGCCTGCTATGACAGGGACTGCAGGATAATGCACCTGAGCCGCATTTCCGTCCGCACACAGCGCCTGCATGACGGACAGAAAGAAAAACAACGCGGAAATGAACATCGTTTTCATACCGGCAGATTTACAGATAGCCTTCGTTCTGTTTGACATTGTCATCTGTAGACAATACTCCGGAATCTATCGGCCATACGAGTTTAAGTTCATTGCCGCCCACGAGCTCCAAAGCATATTTGCCGCCGAGCATCCTCCGCACATCGTACCACACCTTGCTTTCAGCCACGAATTCAGCCTTTCTTTCAGCAAGAATCGCTTCCTCGGCAGCCTCTTTGTCCGTATAGGTAAATGTCTGAGGAGTATCGAATGCCCTACTGCGGACTACGCCTATCCATTTGGTCACTTCGCCTGCGGCACCGAGATCGTTGTTGATTTCGGCCAGCATCAGTGCGACATCCATATAGCGGTAAATCGGCACGTCGTTGGTAAACTGTATCCTGCCGTTGTCCAAATCACCGACGAATTTGCACAGGAAGCGGCCTGCCGGCTCCATCCGGCTGTCGTTGTCTTTTTGATAATACTGGTAAAGACTTGCTTCACGGCGCTTGTCCCCTGCAGCGAAAGAGTTATAAAACTCCTGACTGTACTCGTATCTCTGGAATCCGCTTCCGATATTCATCACGTTTCCGATACTGTTTCCGTCGGCATCGAAGAATTTCGTGAAGATGGCAGGGTTATAGGTGAAGTTCGTAAAATAGTTCGTGCTTTCACCCAATGTATACCTTGCAGCCAGAATCGTCTCGGGATTCGAATCCTTGTTCTCTACGGAAAAGGCGTCGATGAAATCCGCATTATAGCTGTAGTTCGGTTCTACCTCCTCGAGAGCGGTCTTGGCATCCGTCAGATATTTCTGAGGGTCCGGAGCGAGAACGGCAGAGCCGCCTACCGGCTTCACTTTTGCGCCCCAAAGATAAACCTCGGCCTTGAGGCAGAGGGAAGCCGCCTTGTTCCAGTAGCAGTTCATACCCTTGAAATTGTCGAAACCGAGCTCCTGATAATACTCGCATGACTTTTCCACGGATTTGCAGACGAATTCCCATGTTGTCTGCTCCGTTGCACGCGGCTTATCGAGCACCTGGAGATCATCGGTTATCAGCACATCCGGTTTGTCGCAGAGAGGCACGCCTCCCCATGTCCTCAGGAGATGAAAATAGTAGAATGCCCTGAGACCGTAGAGCTGGCCGAGATAGGTCTTGCGCGTAACATCATCGAGAAATTCGCACTCGTTCTCTATCTTGTCTATGGCATGATTTATCTGATAGATATCCATGTAGAAGTTTCCCCATTTCGTCAGACAAGGATTCGCTACCGAAAGGTTGTTCGATACGGCCGCGATGTTGGATGCACCTTCGCCGCTGGAAGTGATGGATGAGGTACTCAGGGTACCGCCGCGCAGTTCTCCCATGATCATTATCGTCTCCATTCTGGTCCTGAGACGGTAATGCAGACCTACCATGAATCGATCGCACTGTTCCTCGGTATTCCAGTAGTTGTTTATACCGTACTGGTCGATAGGTCCGAGATCGAGGGCGCTGCAGGATGACAGCAGCATTGCAGCTGCACTGATTGCATATAAAAATTTTTTCATTTCTGTCCTCTTTTAGAATGTAGCCTTAATTCCGAAAAGTACCGTTCTCGGGATACCGTAACCGCCCTCGTCGTCAGCGCCGTATTCCGGGCTGTACAATGTAGACGGCGTGATATAGAAAAGATTCTGTCCGGTTACGGAGAAAGTAAGATCCTGCATCTTTATGGCCTTGCACCATTTCTGAGGAAGGCTGTAAGACAGGGTTATGTCCCTGGCGCAGAGATAGCTGCTGTTCTCGTAGAAAATATTGCTGAGACGGAAGTTGTTCCTGTTCTGGTTGTCCGCATACATCAGGATAGGATATGTCGCGTCAGGATTATCGACGGACCAGGTATCCTTGCTCTCCTTGACAGTATTGAACGTACCCTGGAACAGACCCATATACCAGCGTTTTCTCGAGTTCACGGCCACATAGTCGGCTGCATAGTCGAATTTTGCATACAGAGACAGGCCTTTCCAGTCTACGGAGAAATTCAGACCTCCGATCCATCTCGGAACAGTGTTGCCCATGTACACGAGGTCGTACTGGTCGATGACCTGGTCTCCGTTCACATCATAGAAAATCGCGTCTCCAGGCTGGAGGAGCTGACCGTTTTTCTGCTCCTCGGCTGTAAGGGTCTCCCAGATGGCCGGACCGTAAATGGTACCTTTGGCCGGAGTAACGTCCTGATACCAGGCATATTTCTGCAAATCCTCGTCGGAACGCACGATGTCCATCATCTGGAAACCGTATGCGACCCCGTATTCCTGGCCTTCCTGGTAGCCGCCTATCCACATGAGGTCTCCGGTATCCGGATTGTAGACCTGAGAGCCTCCCTGACGATTGTTTTCGTTGCCGTTGTACGGCAATGAGATAATCTTCGACCTCATATAGGTGGCGTTACCGCCAATGCTGATGTTCCAGTCCCTGTTCTTGAAAATCGTAGCATCGATTTCGAACTCGATACCGCGGCTGCGGACGCTTCCGTTGTTTGTTTGCTGGTTTCCTACACCGCTCGATGACGGGAACGGAACCGTAGCGAGAAGATCGGAAGTAAACTTGTTGTAGAAGCCAATGGATGCGCTGAGCCTGTCCCAGAACACCGCCTCGACCGCCACGTCGGTAGAAGTGGTCTTTTCCCATCTCAGGTCCGGATATGGAAGAGAGTCTATCAGAATACCGTATTCTCCGGCATAGTTTCCTGTCTTGCCATAGTCTCCCTGCAGGTCGTACGCGCCCGCTACTATATTCACGTTTCCGTTCTGTCCGAAACCTGCCCTGAGTTTAAGTCCTGTCAGCCAGTTCGCGCTGCCTGCCATGAACGGCTCCTTATGTATGTTCCACGCTGCACTGACACCCGGGAAGAAGCCCCACTTGTTGTTCACGAGTTTGGAATATCCGTCATATCTCGCAGAGAACGAGAAGAGGTACTTGCCCTTGTAGTCGTACATCGCATTTCCGAAGAAAGACATGCTTCTCTGACGGACATGCGTGGAATTCATGTTGATTTTTGTGATGTTGACGTCTTCGGTCTTGTCGAAATATCCCAAGCTGATGAAGTCATCGGAATCTGCGCCCTGTCCGTAGGCGGAAAGCCCGTAAGTGAAGGAATCCCAGTATTCGAAACCTGCCACGATATTGAAATTGTGGTTGCCCCAAGAGTTTTCGTAATTCGCCATCGCGTTGTACGTCTGGTCGAGTCTCCTGGCATAATTGTTCGTCACTCCCCTGTCGCTGTTCCATGAGCCCGGCTTCGAAAGATATCTTTTGTTCGCTTTTTCAGTCTCGGTCATGTTCAGATACCACATTCCGTTTACCTTGAATGTCAGGTGCTCGGTGATGTTGAAATCCAGTCCCTGGGTGAAAGTCATACGGTAATTCGTATGGCGGCGGTAGAAGAAGTCCGAAGCGGCATCCCAGTTTCCGTTTTCCCAGTTCGTGGTACAGATGATAGGGTCTCCGTCGAGATTGTACTGGCGCATGGTAGGAGGTGCCGAATACATGATACCGAAGAAGTTTTTTTCACCTCCGCTTATGTAGTCCGACACTTTCGAATCGTCTGCTTTCGAGAAAGTCACGGATGTACGGCTGTTCAGCCATTTAGTGATCTTGTACTGGGAATTTCCCGTAAATGACAGTCTTTCATAGTCCGAAATCACAGGGAAACCCTTTTCGTTGTAATATCCCAAGCCGACATAGTATTTCGCCTTTTCATTACCGCCGGATGCGGAAATATTGTAGTCCTGGGTGATCGCTACGTCGCGTACGGACACATCAGAGGATTTGAATTCGTCATAAATGATGGTCTTGCCGGTAATAGGATCTATCATCGACTTGTAGCCCTGATCGAGGAGGAATCTGTTCTCGTCTGTCAGGAACATGGTGCTGTATACGCCTTCCGGAGATTCGTTTCCGTTTGCGGTATAGACGTTTCCGGTACCGTAAGGACCGGCAGATGACAGTGCGGACGTGTTTCCAGACCTGTAAGCAGCTAAGCGCATGTAGTACAGATAGTCGTCAGCAGCCAGGAATTCGCTCGTATTCCTCAAGTAGTTCAGACCGATGTTGGCCTTGAAATTTATTTCCGCCTTGCCTTCGCGGCCCTGTCTTGTCGTGACCATCACGACTCCGGCATTGGCCTTGGCACCGTAAAGAGCCGTTGCGGCAGCATCCTTCAGAATTTCTATGGATTCTATGTCATTCGGGTTCAATGCCGCCAAATCGGGTTTCTGCATTCCGTCCACGATGTACAGAGGCGTCCCGCTTCCGTCCAGCGCAGCACCGCCTCTGATGACGATCGACGGCTGCGAGCCCGGCTGTCCGGTGGTAGTGGATATTCTGACACCGGTGACGGAGCCCTGCAGGGTCTTGAGCACGTTTCCATGCGACCCGCGGCTGATCTCGTCGTTAGAAACCTTGGAAATGGCCGCAGTCAGTTTGTCTTTCGTCACTGTCTGTCCGTATCCCGTCACGACGACTTCGTTGAGACTCAGTGCATCGTCTTCCATGGTCACGTCAATGACAGTGCGTCCGTTGACAGGAATTTCCTGGGTGATATAGCTCAATGAGCTGAATATGACGGTCGCCCTGTCGTTTTTCAGTACGATGCTGTAGCTTCCGTCAGCACCCGTAGTCACTCCGTTGGTAGTACCTTTCTCGATGACGGTAGCTCCTATCATAGGGTCTCCGTATGAATCGGAAACCGTTCCGGATACCGTTACCGGCTCTTGTGCGCCCATCCGCAGGCATAGCATGCAGACGAGGGTCAGCGTAGTTATCAGTTGTTTCATCATAAATAAGTGTTATTTCATTCAAACCAATAGTCATAGTCCGTGACTTCCGCAGGCAGAATCATCAGGTCGAGCCTCAGCCAGCCCGGCACCCTGTTGGCGGACTTGATAAAGCCCTTTTCATCTCCTGCCTCGAAAATGATAGCGAGCGACCCGTCCTTGAGTATGGTCATGTCGGAGTATCCGGAAGCCATTTCGTAGAGTTTCTGGCTTCTTGTCCAACCTGAGCCGCTTGTGGCGCTTCTGAAAAGTTTCAGTCCGTATCTGTTGTCATGGCTTCCGTCTATCGGCGAGCCGCTTTCAGGGCCGCAGTAGAACACCATGTTGCCGCCTGTCCCGAGTACGCTTGCCTGGCAGCCGCCGTCCACGCTCGGAAGGGTCACGTCCTGCTGAGCGGCAGACCAGCTCTCGCCTCCGTTCAGCGAGAATGTGGAATATCTGGCCGCACCTCTTCTGATATTTATGTACAGACGGTCTTCTCCTGCTTCGGCTATCTGTGCTTCTCCGGAAGAAACCGCCCCGCCGATGCTCCATGTGCTGCCGCCGTCATCGGAATAGACTGCATAGCAGCTTCCCGAGCCGGATGCGCTGTTCTGACGGGTGATCAGGACGAGCCTGCCGGCATGACGTCCTTCCTTTATCATTATACCGTGGCCCGGACCGAATCCGCCGCAATACATTCCGGCATTCACGACCTTGTCGGTGACATCTTCAGGTTTGGACCATGTCACGCCGTTGTCAGTCGACTTGGACATGAAGGCCCTGTTGTTCGTGACGTCGGTATTCAGTTCATTCCACCGGTTGCAGAACAGATAGATGGTGCCGGTGTTTTCATCCAAGACCGGTGTCGGATCCATGAATGCATAGTCTCCGGTATTGAGGCTTCCGGTGATGCTGACCGCTGCCGACCATGACTTGCCGTTATTGTCGCTGCGTTTGACCACTACGTCGGTGTAACTCTTGTCACGCCACGACTCATGTCTGTCCTCGGCAAAAACGAGGATGGAGCCGTCTTTGGCCGTAATAATGGACGGGATACGGAAAACTTCGTTGTTTGCCGCCGCGGAAAATACCGTCGTTCTCGTCACCGAAGCTGAGCCGATGGTGCCCGCCGTCCCTTCCGGACCGAGATCCGGCATCAGAGGCTCTGTCACGTCCGGTCTCTTGATTTCTTTTTCGCAGCCGGAGACTATCGTACACAGCGTCAGGAGTCCGGCCAATACTATTGAAACGTTTCTGATTATCGTTTTCATTGCCCTATTGTTTGTCTGTCAGTAGAATATCGTATTGATAGATAGCTTTCATCATCATTCTCGGCACGTGGAACGGGCCCTTGAAAAGATTGCCCTTGGCAGGCTGGGCCACAGTGCCGTCTCTGTGCAGGTATCCGTACCATTCTCCGTATTCACGGTCAGGAAAAACGCTGAAAGCATAATCGAATGCCTTTTTGTGCATCTCGAGATATTTTTCATCCCCTGAAGCATTGTAGGCATAAAGGGAAGCGAGGATGGTTTCGCACTGAGGCCACCAGAATTTCATGTCCTGGGAGTAATCCTGCGGAGGGAAATTCCGGCAGTCACGGAAGTTTATCATGCCCCCGTACTGTTCGTCCCAGCCCCATGCCCAGGCCCAGTCGATGATCTGCAGGGCCATTTTCGTCAGCTGCGGATCATTCCCTCTGTTTTTGGCGACATCGAGGATAAACCAGCCTGTCTCCATGCAGTGTCCAGGATTTATGACCCGGCCCTCGCAGGTGTCGATGAACTGCCCCTCCGGGCCTACTGTCTCGAGAATCGTCTTGAATTCATGATTCATGAAGTACTTCGACAAATCTCTGACCGATTCATCTATCTGCATGTCGAGAACTGCATCGTCGCAAACCTGTTTAAGGACGTTGGCGACATTTATCAGCATCATCGTGATGGAGTGGCCTCTCGCAGGGAACAGGTATTTAGGCTCCAGAAAACCAGGCTCGGAAAGCATTTTCCTCACACGCAGGAACATATCCAAGGCTTTGCGGGCGTATGTCATGTCCGATGAGGCCAAGGCATATTCCGCCATTGCCATTATGGCAAAACATTCGGAAAACACATACCGTCTTTTTCTGAGCGGTTTGCCCTCGGCAGTCACCGAGAAAAACATGTGTCCGTCGGTGTCGATACAATATTTTTCCATGAAATCTATCGTATCCTTGGCTGCTTTCAGCAATGCTTCATCCCGGATCAGGTCTGTGTACAGGGCGCTTGCTATGTAGCCGAACCGGCCCTGGAACCATACGGACTTGGTCGTGTCCATAAGGGTCCCGTCCCTGTCCACGCAGGTGTAGACTCCCCCGTTGACCCTGTCCGCGCCGTGTTTCATCCAGAACGGGACAATGTCTTGGGTAAGGTCGTGCAGGCACCTTTCCCTGCACGACCGTATATAAGCTCTGTCAAGCATATTTGAGATTATTTGATTTTTTCGCAGCGGACTCCGTGGCCGTAGGATGCATAACCACTTTCCTGCGTCAAAAAGTTATTTACATCGAAATGCAATCTCTGCGCTCTGTAATCATGAGTATTACCCATTCTTGACGTCCACAAATATCCGTAGTTCCATGAACGGTCAAACGGGAAGAAATTATCAGCTTTTTCAAAATAAATCAGACCGGTAGGCGGTAAATTCGCAATGTTATTTCCATCGTATCTTACCTGCAGATTAGTTTCTCCGAAATCTTTTGGATTGATGACGTTTCCATATCCGAGACTTGCATACGTACCTCCGCTTACTGTAGACATGACTCCACTCAACGCATATGGATTCATCACACGGTAGCCTGGAGGACATGGGTCATAGATAGTCTTATGTCCTATCGTGTTAGCCTCGTCTCCAAGATATAAAAGCCCCCATAAGTCATGAGCGGTTTCATCGAGCCAAAAATAATTACTTGCTCCGGCAACAAATGCCATAGGATATGCAGCAATATCCTTTCTCGATAATTTCTGAGCCACATGCGTCCAGCGGGCATCATTAGTAAATGAAGGTGTTTCGCTTGCTGGAGGATATACATCACATAAATTTCCTTCAGCATCGTATGTAGGAGTTGCCACTCTGGAATTATATGCAGAGTTATCCGGTCCTATGAACGGATCCTTCCTGCCCCACTGATAGAACAGTCCTTTCGATGCATTGGTATTTGAATTTGCCCAGTCGAGATTGCTCAGGGCTCCGAGATTCCTGTCCATGAGCTGCGGATTCTGGTATGCGTCGTATGCAGCCAGGTCATCATGCACCTTCCATGTCTGGAGATTTGCCTCGAGATCGGCATCTGTCACCCAGATATGCCAGCTCCAGAGGATTCTGCCGGAGCCGTCATAGATGGCGATGACAGCATTGCCAGGCACGAACGTACCGTTGTCGCCAGGAAGCTCGAAGTAGACATGGTCATTCTGCAGTTTGACATTCGTGATGAGTGTCGGAGCAGTCTGCCAGAGAACCTTTGCAGACGCAGGGGCCATAACTGAAGGCGTGATACCCGGGGCTGTTCCACCTTTTACACTATAAGAAGGATCCGCCGGCGTAGTATAGCCGTTGCCCATTATCGTAGCCGGGAAGCGGTAAGTCTGTCCTGCCTTGCCTGCCACATAGCAGTTGGCCGTCTCACGGACACCGTCCCCGTCAGGATCGCTGAGGTCGATGGAATCATCCTCTATGACAGAGGACGTGAATGAATCTATGGAAAGTGCGGTCTCCATCGTCAGATCGCCCTCTCCGCTCAGTTCTACGCTTCCTTTATCTGTAGAAAGCGTTACGACGATATCGCAGCTGACGGAACGGTCAGCAGGAGCGCCTGTCAGATACCACAGGCTGACCGGCTGTTCACCGAGCTGAACGCCGCTGACATTCAGAGTGAGAGGAGCAGCCTCTTCTGCCATACCCCCCCCCCGTGAGGTTCAGGGCACCTGTTTTAAGATCGAATTTGTACGTGCCCGAGAGTGCCGAGCCGTCCTTTGCCTTGATACTTACCCTGTCGAGATTGTATCCTGCATACTTGACGGTAGCAATCGTCACTTCGGCAAGTTCGAATACCGGCTCGAGAACCGCCTGCAGCACAGTCTGTCCCTCTGCCGGCTCCGTCTCGATGCTTGCATGGAAAAGGTTTCTCGTCAAAAGATGGCTGTATGTCTCCCCTGACTGCGACCAGGCAGACGGCAGGTCCACCGTGAGTTCCTCGGAAACTGCGCTTTCCTGATACGGATAGTAAAGATATACGGCATGCGTACCCTCGCCCCAGGCAATATCGGAATAAAATTCACCGGTTTCGCCACCGGAAGAAGATGCCGAAATCTGCACCGGAACATTTACGGCTCCTGCCTGCTCGCAGAAAAGACCTATATTGGTCCCGTCCGGCCAGATCATGGTCTCCCCGAAAGCCGAGGCAGTACAACTGACGTTGATATGACCTTCTTTCGGACCTGTCCAGTCCTGCTCTTCGAAGTTCTCCTTGCAGGACCACAGCATTGCCGGCAGCATTGCGGCCAGCACGAAAAATTTTCTTGAAAATTTCATTATGCGGTTTATTAAGTTGGTTGTTTCCTTTGAAACTGTTTCCGAACCGTTTTCAGATATACCCGGGTCAGAATCTGTTGCATCTCTCGAAGAAGCCTATTTCCTCCAACTGCCTTTTCATCGCGGCCTCTTCATCGTCGGTCATGTTGCGGAACGGCACTCTGTTCTGCCCGAGGTCTAATCCGATGAGTTTCATGATACGTTTGCCGGCCACGATGTTTCCGCGGTAGTTGCAGATGACATTTATGACTGCCTGAGAGAAATTCTGCTTTTCACGTGCGGTTTCGATATCGCCCTTTTCCCAGGCTTCGATGATTCCGACGAGTTCGCGGCCGTTGTAGTTCGTGGTGCCGCCTATTCCGCCCTGAGCGCCTCCCTGTGCCAGGCTCGGCAGTATGGTTTCGTCCTGACCGTGAAGCATGTCGTATTTCCCGTCCTTGTACAGACGACACTGGTTGTATTCGTACAGACTCTCATACGTATACTTGATGCCTGCGAAATTCGGAATCCGCCCGTCGACTGCCTTCAGAAGGTCGAGCATCGGAAGATACGCTCCGTTGAATGCAGGGATATGATAATAGTAGAAAGGAAGTCCGGGTGCTGCGGCTGCAATAGCCTCGCAATATTTCACCAATTCTTCGATTCTGCCTATTTTCGGGAACGGAGGAGCCATGGAACCTATGCCCTCGGCGCCGATTTCCGCGGCATGCGCTGCGAGCCTGACGCTTTCACGAAGACAGCAGCTGCCTACATGCACGATGACCTTGAAGCCGGCAGGTACTGACGATACCCACTTCTCGGCCAATTTCATACGCTCTTCGGTCGTCAGCATGTAGCCTTCTCCGGAAGAGCCGTTTATGAATACCCCTTTCAAGCCGTTTTTCTGCAGCATCATCGCATAGGCAGGAATCGGCTCGAAATTTACTTCGCCATCCGCATCGAATGGTGTGAACGGCGCATCGATCAATCCTTTGATTTTTTCCATAAGATTATCAGTAATAATACAAGTGTCGTCAATAATGGTCGCAGCAAATCTATAAAGAATTTATATTAAACCAACATTTTATTTAAATAAAATTAATTAATAAAATAAGTTATTTAATATAAATACTACTAATAATATTTAATAAATTTATTATAAGGAATTTATATTAACAAAAGCCGCTTGTTCCCATCAAAATTATTAATCAAGAATTTGTATATATTGGCCGGAAATTCCGGCCAATTAAATAATATTTTGTTTATTTAGTCGATTTTTCTTCGACAGCATTTGGTTATCAGTCGGAGAAAAGTTAAATTTGTGTCGAGCAATACCGAAAATCATGTTTAGTATTTATCATGAACAGGGCCAGAATACGGTAGGCAGGGCCATCCGCAGCGCTATTCTCAGCCGGGTGATGAACTTCGGCAGTTTTACAGTCATGGAAATAGCCGAAGACAGCGGTTTCAGCACCACCACCGTTTCGAAGTACGTATCTTCCATGATGAAAGACGGGAAAATCGTGGAGACCGAAAAAGTCAGCATGCATACGAAAGGCAGAAAGACGGTAAGATACGGTGTTCCTCCGGATTCATTCTATTTTCTCGGAGTGGACATGCGTACTTTCGAGCTTACCGTAGGACTTATAGACTTTGTCGGCAGAAAAGTCCGGACAGAGCATTTCGACGATTTCCGGCTCGACAACACGCACGATACCCTGGATTTGGTCTGCGAAAGGATTCTGTGCTTCATCGACGGGCTCGAGGGGATAGGAAAGGAAAAAATCGCCGCCGTAAACATCAATATCCCCGGCCGTGTGAACAGCCGCACAGGTACCAGCGCCACCACTTTCAATTTCGAGGATACAGCCGGCGTACCGCTTACGGAATATATAGAAGAGAAGATCGGACTGAAGGTTTTCATCGAAAACGATACGAAAGCCATGGCCTACGGTGAATACATGTCATGGGCTGCAGGGAAATACAGCAACATCCTGTATATCAACATCGGCTGGGGATTCGGACTCGGAATCATCATAGACGGAAAACTGTATTACGGAAAAGACGGATATTCCGGTGAAATCGGGCACGTGCACCTGTACGAGAACAATATTCTATGCCACTGCGGAAAGAAGGGCTGTTTGGAGACCGAGGTGTCGATGAGGGCGATTCAGAGGAAACTTACCGAAAGAATCGGCCGCGGAGAAACATCGCTCCTGTCCCGTAAAGTGCACGAAGGTGAAACTATCACGGCGATGGACATTTTGGATGCGGTAGAAAAGGAGGATGCCCTGTGTATCGAAATCGTCAGCGAGACAGGGACACGCCTCGGGCACATACTTGCCGGTCTTATCAATATCTTCAACCCGGAAGCCATCATCATAGGCGGAAATCTGTCCAAGGTAGAGCCATGCTATTTTTTGCAGCCGGCAGAGACAGAAATACGCAAATACGCCCTCAGACTGATGTGCAGGGACGTTCCTGTAACCACCTCATCCCTTGGAGACGAAACTGCCGTCATCGGAGCCTGCCTCATCGCCCGCAGCAAAATGCTTGACGGACAGTGATTATTTTCGTAACTTTGAAAAATTTTATGAAAACGACGGTAAAAACTGCTCTGATGATAATCATGACTGCTGCGGCATACGCCGCGGCAATGGCTTTTTTTATTATATAAGACACCGCCGAATATGCCTGTCTCACCACCGGAGAGTGCGGAACTGCCGGCACATCCTCGGAAGATTTCCGGACTTTCCACGGATTTATCGCCTACAACGCCCTGAACGGGACTTCCGCCGAACTGAAAGCTACGGAAAAAGAAGTCCTGGTCTACAGAAATTCGTTCCAGAATCTCGGATACAATCCGGCTTCCGCGAAAAGGTCCGGGGGAATCGGATTCAAATGGGCGGCAGACAACACCATAAACAATTCTTTATCTACCAAATATTTTTTCTTTTTGCACAACGATGAGATTCTCGACGGTGGTCTGCCGACCAATGCGGAGAGGATGCATCGGCTTCGGATTCTGATAATCTAATCCTTGTCCGGTTTGTGAGAACGGGCGCACTGCAGCGTTGCAGCGGATTCGCACACTGTCATCCCGAACGATATGATGATTAAGTAACATCGCGGAGGATTCGCACACTGTCATCCCGAGCGGAACGAAGTGAA
>CALUSD010000234.1 GCA_944323295.1 uncultured Bacteroidales bacterium
GCTCTGTCCTTTTTCCCGACCGTAGCCGTGGCCGGATAATACACTCCGTCCTGTCCTGCCAGCTCGAAACATTCTATGTTTTTGTTCGAAGGAATCAGTCCACGCTCTGCATATTTGAATCGGACTATGGCCTTGCCGTCCCGGTATTCCACGGATTCGAATACCGGACCCGATGCAGGAAGCCCTTCATAGCCGTAGACATTGACTAAAGCCGAAGCCAGTACACGCTCTGCCACTTCCTTTTTCTTGGGAAAATGTATGAACTTTTCATCACCGATGTCGGAAACGCCGACTATGTAAGCATGTCCGTCAGCCGATGCAGCCTGGTACTGGGCTTCACGAAGTCTGGCTGCACCCAATTCGCCCTGTCCGTGATACGGAATCGGAGCTATCTGGCAGATGATGAACGGCAGTTCCGGAGCAGACCATCCCTTGCGCCACAAATCCATCATGGCGGTAAGTTTCATGGCATAGTATTCCGCATCCTTGCGGTTGCTTTCACCCTGGAACCAGACCACGCCCTTTATCGGAGTGTCCATCACCGGGACTATCATTGCGTTATACAGCGTACATGGATCCCTGTAAGGCTTGTCTGCCTTGGCCAAATATTCTTCCGGAGCAAATCCTGAAATGACTTCCTTGCTAAGCCAGGATTCTATCCGCGAGCCTCCGTAGCAGGACACGATGATGCCGACGGGAACATCTATGGATAAGGAAAGCCGACTTCCGAACATGTAAGCCACGGCGCTGAAAAAAGGTACGTTGGACGGATTCGGGGCCATCCATTCTCCAGAGCATTCCGACAATGGCTCGTACGAACACTTGTGCCCTACGTCGAACAGTCTCAGACTTTTGTATTTCCCGGATTCCAGGATTTCCGACAGGCTTCCCGATACTGGCTGGGACGGGAATCCGCGCATCGGCATCTCCATGTTGGACTGTCCCGAACAGAGCCAAACGTCCCCTATCAGTACGTCATCCAGGAATATGGTATTTTCTCCCTTGACTTCGATCCACTGCGTATCGAAACTTCCCTCGGGCACGTTGACGGATACCGACCACAGACTGTCCGCCCCGGCTGATGTGCTCAGTGCTCCTTTCGTCCATGAACATTTTACTCTGACCTTTTCTCCCGGAGCAGCTTTCCCGTGTACCTTGAATACGCTGTTCTGCTGGATGACCATCTGATTTCCTATAGTAGGATGTAGCCGGACTTCAGCGCCGGCAAATGCTGACGCCGCGATGAACAATGCCACCGCAGCGGAAAATTTTGCTGAAAATCTCATATCTGTTACCAATTATCTGTTCTGAAAGGATATGCAGGAAGTCCTGCTTCATTGTAAAGACTTCCTTCATGCCAGCTCGTAAAGCAGTATCTGACTGCGACCGGCTCCGTTACTTGAGTGCTCGATACGGTGATCTGGTTTTTCTCCGGTCCCAGGACGGCAACGGCGCTGTAAAACTGCTTGTCGCTTCCGGCTATCTGTACATACGGGATATTCGAGTGCTCGCATGAAAGAGACGATGCGTGGCTGAAAGTGATGACCGCCTTGCCGTCCGAAATTTCCATTTTTTCAAAAGTAGGCCCCTGCGGATCGGTACTGCTGACACCGTAAATATTCTTTGCTGCCCAAAGCCAGAATCTTTCCGCAGGCACTTTCTTGTTAGGATAGTGCTGGTATTTCCTGTCGCCCACATCAGATGTGGACACGACACCGGAATTCGGAATATCGGCCATGGCATTGAACTGGGTCTCCATCATCACGGCGGCAGAGAGATTGTCCGAATATCCGTACGGAGCTATCTGGGCATAGTAGAACGGCAATTTGTTTTCCGTATCGCCCCAGTCTTTTCTCCAGGTCGAGACCATTTCCTGCATGTCCGAAGCATAGTTCGGGTTGTCTCTGTCGGACTCACCCTGATACCAGAGAAAACCTTTTACGGTATAGTGATGGACGGGCCATATCATTCCGTTGTAGCATACTCCCGGAGAACTCTTGTCGGCAGATACGGCCTCACCCGAATTTTTCATCCAGGATACGATAGGGGTGCCCCCATACGAACATCCTATGATTCCTACGGGAACATTCAGTTCCTGGTGCATCTTTCTGCCGAAGAAAAAGCCTATGGCGCAGAATTCCCGCGCATTGGACGGCGTGGATACGGACCATGAGCCATTTCCGTTGCGAATATCGAACTGCGGCTCTACGGCTGCGGCTTCCAGATCAGAATACGGCACCTTGAAATATCTGAAAGCAGGAAAATCCGCCGTAGACAGTTCTTCCTCGGAATTCAGCACGGGTTGGTAGTTGTCCGTCCCCACGCCGAATCCCCGCATCGGCATCTCCATGTTGGACTGTCCCGAGCACAGCCATACTTCACCGATGAGTATGTTTTCTATTTTCTCCTCGGCGCGCTGGCTGTCCGTAATGGTGATGCTCTGCGGCTCTGTTGTAGCTGCGGGAGTGGCTACAGGCACCACCCAGATGCCGTCATTGTCTGTGATACCGGTGAACGTCTCCTCTGTCCAGGTCGTCTGAATCGTGATTTGAGAGCCGGGGATAGCCTTACCCCAGATGTTTGCCCGGCTGTTTTGCTGCAATACCATATTGTCGCTCATGATAGCAGGCAGGGCCAGCTCGCTCGGCAGGTATGGATTCAGACCTCCGGACGGAACATCCGGCTGACGGATCTGATTTTCATTTTCCGGTTTTTCGCAGCCGAGCATCACCGCGGCAAGAGACAAAACTGTAAAAATTCTTTTCATCATAATGGTTATCGGTTTCTAAACAGTGTCTTAATATTATCGTGACTGTTCACAAAAATATCCTTATTGCCGCTGCATGTTAAATCAAAAAATACAAAAAAATGACAATATCATCCATAATGGCGGTATGCGGAATTTTTTCCGGGAAACGGGGCTGTGCCGAAATTGGCCTTTGACTGATTTTATCTGATGCGAAGGCAAAGTCAAAATTCAAAACAAATTATCGGAATGGCAATATCTCGACGAAAAATTGTATTTTTGAAGCCCAAAAGAAAAAAGAATGCACCGCATAATACCGACACTCGCAATATTGACCATATCTCTGTCGCTCCAGGCATATAACCACAGGGATATCAATGTCCGCCACATCAGTGTGGAGCAGGGACTTTCGCACTATACCGTAAATTCCATCTACCAGGACGAATTCGGCTTTATCTGGGTAGGAACGATGGACGGCCTGAACAGATATGACGGACACAGGGTAAAAGTATACAAACCCTCGCGGAAAGAGCCTTCCGGCATCAGGGAAAACAATATACGTGAAATCTGCGGAGACGGCCGCGGACACCTTTTCGTGAAAGGTCTGAACAGCCTCTCCGAATTCGACATGAGAACCGGAACTTTCCGGATGCTGAAAGAAGACGGCGTCAGGGATATCGCGCATGACGGATCGCGCCTCTGGATAGCAGGGGGGGGGGAGCTAAAAATCCGGAATAATGAAACGGGCGAATTCGAGCCCGGCTTCCGTTTCAGCAGCAAAGGCATAAAAGGCGCTGTCATAGAACGTTTCATCGTGGACGAATCCGGAAACCAGTATGTCAGTACCGCAAAGCATGGCTTCTATAAGGTGGATCCGGAAGGAGAGATAGTCTTCCATTTCATGACAGGAGCTGTAAATTCTCTGTTTGAAGATTCCAAGGGCAATATCTGGATAGCCACCCGTTCCGAAGGACTGTATATTCTGGAGCCTGCGACAGGGAAAATCATGCATTACGTACACAAACCGGATGACCCGTATTCCCTCGGGCATGACAATGTCAGACAAGTCTGTGAAGATCTCGAAGGCAATTTCTGGATAAGTACGTTTGACGGACTGTCCAAATTCGACCCCGTATCGCGGAAATTCGTCAAATACCGCTATGAGTTGCAGCAGACTGCATTCGACATGCGTTCCATCATATCCATGATATGCGACAGACAGGGCACTCTGTGGATAGGCTCCTTTTACGAGGGGCTGTGTCTGTACAATACAATATATGACAGATACCGTTATTATTGCCCTTTGGCCAATACTCCGGGACATCTCAGTTCTCCTCTGATAACATCCATGGAAGAAGACGGCTCGGGAGCCGTGTGGGTGGGAACGGAAGGCGGAGGCCTGAACCGCCTGGACAGAAAGACCGGGACATTCACCAATTTCAGAGTCTCGGACGGACTTTCATCGGATGTCATCAAGTCGCTTCTTGTCGATGAGGAAAGGAACGAACTGTGGGTAGCCACCCTGTATGACGGGATAGACAGGATAAATCTTTCGACAATGCGCATCAGGCACTACGGGCCGGTTATAGAAGGCGCTTCGGGGCAAAAACTGGAGAATGTGGTGCAGATGGAGTTTTACGGAGATTCGCTTCTGCTGGCGAGCAATACCGGCATCGCAGTCCTTGACAGGAATACGGGAAAACTCACCAGGCTGGATACGGGATTCGATACCGGACACCGCGCACAGGTCTGGGACATCGAGGCGGACGCTTCCGGCTGTCTGTGGTTCACTACTTCTACGGATCTCTACTGTTTCAGCCTGAAAGAACATACCACCAGATATTATCCTTTTTCCGCGACTGGATACGGATGGGTGAAAAACAACATGAATTCCATTCTGGAGGACAGTTCCGGGAGGATGTGGTTCGGATCATCCGGCTCGGGCTTTTTCCTTTATGACAGGAGTTCGGACAGTTTCCGGAATTTCGGAAACGACGGCTCATTGGAAAACGCCTACATAACCGGACTTGCGGAGGACAAGTCGAGCGGACTGTTATATGTCTCCACGAACAACGGCATTGCGCGGTTCGATCCGCGCACGGAAAAACTCGAAAGTTTCAGCCAGTACAACGGTTTTCCGCTTGCCTCCATCAATGAAAATTCTCTTTTCATCACCTCCGACGGGGAATTGTATGCGAGCAGTCTGGTCGGGATGGTGTCTGTGGAATGCGAAATCCTCCAGACCTGGCCCCATGACTATGATGTCCACATTACCGGACTTGTGATAAACAACGAGCCTGTCATTCCTTCCCCATCGGAATCCGTCCTGCAGGAAGATATTCTTTATCAGGACAATATAAAACTTACGCCGCGGCAGACCTCCATCGGATTCGAACTGGCGGACAACGATCATACCCTGCCGGCCAACGCGCTGATAGAGTACAAGCTGGAAGGATTCGACGAAGATTTCATATATGCCGGGATGAAAGACTACGTGACCTATACTAACCTTAATCCGGGGCATTATGTCTTTACAGTCAGGGGAACATTGAAGAATCCGGACGGAACTGTACCCGAAAAAAGGATTTCCATTCAGGTGATGGCGCCTTTCTACAGGACGTGGGTGTTTTTCATCATCATTTTCTGCCTGGCCGCAGGTATTGCCTGGTACATCATAAAGTCGTATACGACAAATATCAGACTGCGTACAGTGTTGGATTCCGAAAAACGGGAAAAAGACTATATCAGCTCCGTAAACCAGCAGAAACTGCGGTTTTTCACGAATATCTCGCACGAATTCCGTACCCCTCTGACCTTGATTACCGGGCAGCTGGAAGTGCTTCTTTCGAGAAACGACCTGAAACCGGCAGTGTATTCAGGAGTGTTGAACGCCTACCGCAATTCACGGAGAATGAGGCGACTGGTAGATGAAATCATCGATATCCGGAAAGAGGAGCAGGGATATCTGAAACTGCGTGTCTCGGAAAATGACATTACGGGTTTCTGCCGTGAGATATTTCTTTCGTTCGAAGAATATGCTTCGCACAAGCAGATAAAATTCGATTTTGTTGCTCCTGACGGAGCAATATCGCTCCTGTTCGATCCCGGACAGTTGGAAAAAGTAGTTTACAACCTGCTGTCGAATGCTTTCAAATACACAAAACCTGGCGACAGCATTTCCCTGACCCTCGAAAATGCTGAAGATATCGTCCGCATAAAGGTTTCGGATACCGGGCAGGGGATATCGGAAAAAAGTCTGCCTCATGTTTTCGAGCGTTTCTGGCAGGAGGACAGTGCTGATGCCGCCATCCAGTCTACCGGCTCGGGCGTAGGACTGTCGCTGGCAAAGGCCATAGTGGAAATGCATGACGGAAACATCGGTGTGGAAAGCGTTTCGGGACAGGGTACGACATTTACGGTGACTCTGAAAAAGGCGCCGCAGTTCGACAAGAACTCCGTAATCGTATGCGAAAGGGCGGAAACGGAGCAGCATAAATATATCCCGGGTTACAGGCAGGATGCCATTCCGGAGTATGACAGCAGTCTGGCTGACAGCGACAAGGATATCTCCATGCTGATAGTGGAAGACAACAATGAAGTCCGGGACATGCTCGGGCAGATATTCTCTCCGATATACAGGATAGTCACGGCAACTAACGGGCTGGAAGGGATAGAAATGGCGAGAAAGGAAAATCCGGACATAATCCTGAGCGATATCATGATGCCCGGCATGTCGGGAGTGGAAATGTGCTCCAGACTCAAGAATGACGTGGAGACATGTCATATCCCGATAGTCCTGCTGACAGCCAGGAATGCGGAAGAACATGCCGTAGAGGGCCTCCTGACAGGTGCGGACGACTATATCACAAAACCGTTCAGCGTGAAGCTGCTCGTCGCGCGGTGCAACAATCTCGTGACAGGCCGCCGCCGTCTGCAAGAAAAATACCAGAAACAGCCGGAAGCTTCGGTACAGATGCTCTCGGCCAATCCGAATGATCAGGCCATACTCCAGAAAGCCGTCGACATAGTCATGCAGCATCTCGATGACCCGGAATTTTCCATAAGTTCCTTTGCAAAGGAGATGGGTATAAGCAGGACTTACCTGTTCACGAAGATCAGAGGTCTGACAGGACAGTCTCCGAATGAATTCATTTCCACTATCAGACTGAAACAGGCTGCGGCGAAACTTGTCGAGAATCCGCAGGCCAGCATGTCAGACATCGCGTATTCACTCGGATTCAGTTCTCCGAGCTATTTCATCAAATGTTTCCGGAACCAGTACGGCAAGACGCCTGTCGCCTACCGGAAGGAAATGCAGCCCCGTTAAGAGTCCGTCCCCCAAGGACACTTTCTGCATTGTGCCTGATTCCTGAATCATTTTAGTATTTTATTGTACGGAAGTTTCATTCCCGCCATTGTCCAAAATTTACTTTTGCTGGAGTAACCAATAAAACCACTTCCATACAATGAAAATAAAATATTTGTTTACTGCAGCATTTTCTCTGTTTTGTCTGACAATGTTCGCTTCCTGCAGCGGGAAGCAGGAAGCTCCTGCACCGGTAGGAGGGAACGGCGGCGGACAGAGCAATACGGAAAAAGAATACGACGTATTTCTTCTGATAGGCCAGTCCAATATGGCTGGTCGCGGCACCATGATAGCCGGAGACGAGAATGTCTTTTCAGAAAATGTATATCTGCTCAATGCGGATGGCGAGCCGGAGCCGGCAACGAATCCTCTCAACCGGTATTCTACCATCAGAAAAGGCATACAGCATCAGCAGATCAACCCCGGTTTCAGCTTCTCGAAAAAAGTAGCATCCGAGACCGGTCGCAAAATCCTGCTTGTGGTCAATGCCCGCGGAGGCTCCAATATCAACGAATGGGTACCGGACAAACAGACCTCCGCAGACTACTACAAAATGGTGAACGGCACGGATACGAAAGAAACTGTGTCCAAATGTTTCTACGACGAAGCTGTAGAACGCGCGCAGCAGGCTTTGAAATACGGAGACTTGAAAGCTATCCTCTGGCATCAGGGAGAGTCGAACAGCAGCAATCCTGACGGCTATCTCGACAAACTGAAAACCATTGCGGACGGCCTCCGCACCGAACTCAGGGCGCCAGGAGTGCCTTTCATAGCAGGAGAAATCGCCGAATGGCACCAGAATGCCTCCAAATTCAACCCTGTCATCCAGAAAATCTCGGAAACCATATCCAATTCCGACTACGTGACTACCAAGGACTGCACCTGGCTTAAAGACGCCAGCGACCCTCATTTCAGCAGGGACGGACAGATCCTTCTCGGGGAAAGATATGCCGAGAAAATCCTGAAAATGTGTTACGGCAAATAATCCGGTCAGATATGAAACGCTATCTTTTATGCCTCCTGCTTGTGGCCGTGCTCCCGTATCTGGCCTATTCACAGCGCATTGTACGTACAGTGAACGAAGCCTGGCAGTTCCATAAGGGCAGTCTTGAAGATCCCTTTGCAGTGACTTCCGACACTTACCTGGAGACAGTTTCCATTCCTCATACCTGGAATGCCGACGACTCATGGGATGAAGTCCCGGGATTCTGGCGCGGAGAAGGATATTACAGGAAAAACATAGTCATAAACGATTCGCTCGAAGGCCGGCGCGTCTACATGAAATTCGAAGGGGCCAACCAGGAAGCCGAGCTGTTCGTCAACGGAAAGTCTGCCGGCACGCACAAGGGCGGTTATACGGCATTCTGCTTCGATATTACAGACTATCTGCATCCCGGAGCCAATTCGTTCGTGGTCAGGGTGGACAACAGCTACAACGAACAGATTCCTCCGCTGTCAGCCGACTTTACCTTTTTCGGCGGTATCTACAGGGATGTCTATCTGATATTTACCGACAATACCCACATTTCCGCCACGCATTATGCCAGCGACGGTGTCTATGTTTCCACTCCGTCCGTGAATGAAGAGTCCGCGAAGGTGGAAATCCGCACCATGCTGACCAATGCGGGAGACAAGGATTCGAAAATCGTCGTGCAGCACAGGATAGTGGCGCCGGACGGACAGGAAGTCGCCTCCATCGAAGACCGGACGAAAATAAAGGGCGGCTCCGCCAATGTCGAAAATCTCCAGACGTTCACCGTGGAAGATCCGGCCCTGTGGGATATCGATGACCCGAAAATATATAAAGTATATACTTCCGTCTCCGGCACTGACGGAAAAGCCCTCGACATGACTGTATCGTCATTCGGAATCCGCTGGTACAGTTTCGACCCTGACGAGGGCTTTTCCCTGAACGGAAAATACCGCAAGCTGATGGGTACCAACAGACATCAGGACTACAGCAGGCTCGGCAACGCTCTCAGGGACGAAATGCACGTCAGGGATGTCCGTCTGTTGAAGGAAATGGGCGGTAATTTCCTGAGAATTGCGCATTATCCGCAGGATCCTGTCATGCTCCAGATGTGCGACAGGGCAGGTATCGTCACCTCGGTGGAAATACCGGTAGTGAATGCCGTGACCATGACGGAAGAGTTCGAGCGGAGCTGCATCGAGATGGCCAAAGAGATGGTGTACCAGAGCTACAATTCCCCGTCGGTGGTCATGTGGGCCTATATGAACGAAGTCATGCTCCGTCCTCCATACGACAAGAACGATGAAAATGCCAAGCGCACCTATTTCGACTACGTGTACAGGATAGCTTCGGGCATCGAAAACACTCTCAGGGAAATTGACAAGGAAAGATATACCATGCTTCCTTGCCACGGCAGCCCTGCCCTGTACGATGAATGCGGTATAGCCCATCTGCCGATGATTCTCGGCTGGAACCTGTATCACGGCTGGTACAGCAACGGTTTCGAAGGTTTCGAAAGACAGCTCGACAAGATACACGCCATGTTCCCTAAGCAGAGCCAGCTCGTGACGGAATACGGAGCCGATGTCGATCCTCGCATACATGCTTTCGATTCCGAAAGATTCGATTTCTCGTGCGAATACGGGTTGAGGTATCACCATCACTACATACCGGAAATCCTGAAACGCAAATGGCTCGCCGGAACGACCATATGGAACCTGAACGACTTCTATTCCGAGCCAAGAATGAATGCCGTCCCTCATGTGAACAGCAAGGGGATAACCGGCGTAGACAGGGAAATCAAGGACAGCTATAGACTGTATCAGGCTGTATTGAGCGACACTCCGGTGCTTTATGTCGGCGGAAGCGGATGGAAAGTCCGCGGCGGAGTGGAGACCGCAGACGGCGTATGTATCCAGCCGGTGGAAGTCTATTCGAATGCTTCGGAAGTAGAACTTTTCCATAACGGAAAGAGCCTTGGCAAGCATCCGGTCGAAGTTGGAACGGCGTATTTCGAAGTGCCGTTCACTCACGGGCGGAACACGCTTTTGGCCAAGGCCGAAAAGGACGGCACGGCGCTTTCGGATCTGATTCACGTCGATTTCCGCCTGACACCAGCCCGGGACTGTGATTTCACCGAACTCAATGTTCTTCTCGGTTCGAAACGCTATTTCGAGGACAGAGCCGCAGGCATGGTCTGGATTCCGGAAAAGGAATATGCTCCCGGAAGCTGGGGATATGTCGGCGGAGAGCCTGCAAGGGCCAAGACCCGCTACGGCTCGCTGCCTGCAGCCGATGTGGATATCCTCGGGACAGACCAGGATCCGATATTCCAGACACAGAGAAAGAATATTGAAAGTTTCAAGGCGGATGTCCCTGACGGGTATTACTATGTTTATCTCTATTTTGCCGACCTCGATTCAGGCAGCGGCAATGCGGCCCTGGCCTACAACCTCGGAAACGACGTTATCCGCGAGGAGCGTTCGGAACGCAGCTTCGATGTGAAAGTCAACGGGGAAACTGTCATCAGCGACTTCGACATTGCCCGTGAGTGCGGTTACGAACGGGCAATGATAAGGAAAATCCCTGTCACCGTATCCGGCGGCACCGGTCTCTCCATCGATTTCACGCCTCGGAAAGGGGAGACTGTCCTCAATGCCGTAAGAATCTACAAGTGTTACTGATAACCAATAAGACGATAAAAATGAAATATTTCAAAAACATGATGACCGCAGCCCTGCTGGCAATATGTACCGCAGGCATGGCTGCATGTACCGACAAGACTTCCGACAAACCTTCCGGAGGAAGCGGATGGTGGGATGACAACGAGGGGCCGGTCGAAGAGTTCGAAGACGCGGAATGGACTCTTCCCGAGCCTGGCGCTGAGGAGGCTTACAGTATTTCTCCGAACGGAGCATTGTACCGCCCCATCATGGTGCAGTACTCTTCGAGCGTCCCAGTGAACTACAAATCCGTAAAGACGAGGATTCTGCCTTATCTGTCTGATTTCGACTACGAGTGCACCCGTGCGGACTATGTTTCCAAGACCAACAGGTACGGCTCGAGCACCGAACTTCCGCAGCAGGAAGTGACAGGACGTTTCCATGTGAAGAAAATCGACGGAAGATGGTGGATTATCGACCCGTACGGCTATGTACATTATCACAGGGGAGTCGCATCCCTCAGACAGGGCTCCTCGAGCAGGAATTCGGCTGCATTCAATGAAAAGTTCGCAAGTGTCGATGACTGGCTGGACAGCACGCATGAAGAACTGGCCAAGGTCGGCATGCACGGCTCTGGCGCGTTCAGCGATTATGAGTCCATCAAGGAATATAACCGCAAGCACAGCAGCAACCCTATCATCCTCGCTCCGTCTTTCGGCTTCCTGTCGGCTTTCAGAAGCGAGTACGGACTTTCCTACTGCAACGGGAACAGCAACACCGCAGTGGCCCTCGCCCTCTACGACGAGTGGCCCGAGTTCTGCGAAAACTACATCAGGGAAGAGCTGGCTGAATATCTGAATGATCCGAATGTCCTCGGATTCTTCTCGGACAATGAGATTAATTTCTCCTCGAGCGGAGCGCCTGCGCGCATCCTCGACAGGATTCTCGATTCGGGCAATACCGATGACATAGCTTACCAGAGGGCGCAGCAGTTCATGACGACCAAAGGCGCGACCGAGGTGACGGATGCGCTGAACGAGGAATTTGCCGGCATTCTTGCGGAAGCCTACTACAGCGGTATCAAGAACGCCCTGCTGAATGTGGACAAGAACATGATGTATCTCGGCAGCAGGCTTCACGGCAAGCCTAAATACATGAAACCGGTCGTGGAAGCTGCCGGCAGATACTGCGACATCATCTCCATAAACTATTATTCACGCTGGAACGTAGAGCTTGATGACTATGTCCAAAAGTGGGCGGAATGGGCGCCGAACGCACCGTTCATGGTGACGGAATTCTATACGAAAGCCATGGATACGGATCTTCCGAACACTTCCGGAGCAGGATTCGCCGTCCCGACACAGGAAGACAGGGCGTACGCGTACCAGCATTTCACCCTCGGCCTTCTCGAAGCGAAGAACTGCGTCGGCTGGCACTGGTTCAAATATCAGGATGACGACGGCTCGGACAACGACGGCAAACCTGCCAACAAGGGGCTGTTCGACAATTATTACGAAGTCTATCCAGAACTGGGGACTTTCATGAAGGATATAAACTACAATGTTTACAAGCTTATCGATTTTTTCGATAAATAAAGGTCGGATTTTCCGACAAACAAACGCGGTTAGAGTTTTTGCGTAAGATTGAGCATCAACGGAAAATCCATGTTGATTTAGGGGGGGGAGGCGAGAAACAGGAAAGGTATCCTTTCAGAGATTTCTCGCCAATATACGGCTCAACAAAGAACATAGCTTCCTTCACCCCTCCTAATTGCATTTTCGATGAAGATGGAGCATAAGGCG
>CALUSD010000235.1 GCA_944323295.1 uncultured Bacteroidales bacterium
ACAGGGACACCGTAAGAGCAGATTTTTTAAAGTCCGAGCTTCTCGAAAAGTATCCGAAAGGGGCATTTGCCAGAAGGCTTGCCGCAGAGTCTGTGAATATGGCGACGGATTCCGCCGACTATATCGCGAGGTGCGATGCTTTCAGGAGGGATTTCCCGCTGTCAGAATGGATAGAGTCTCCTGACGGGCAGGGATTCGTCTATATGAACTTTTATCGCGGCTATGCCCAGACTCTATACGCTTCCAAGCAGTGGGACAAACTTGCGGAGATATTGCCGGAAATGACTTACTCAATGCTGGCCGACCTGTATTCGCACGGGCCGATGTTCTATATCATGAAAGCACCGGTAGACCCGCGGACATACGTGGACATCGCGCGTAAGATAACGGACGAGATGTGGAAAAAGAAAGACAGGGATGTCGACATGTATGCAGCGGGACAGCTCAAAAGCGGAGAGACTTCGATGAAGTATTATTTGGCGGTCCAGACCGAGATTCTGCAGCGCAGCGGATGTCCGGAAGAGGCAGTGGCATGTATGGAGAGGATAAACGTCGAGGACAGGTACAACCAGTATCCTGCCGGTAACGAGGCATACGTGAATGCCCTCAAGGAGCTTGGCCGGGAACAGGACGCTGTTCAGGCCGTGATCGGGTCGACTGCTGTCGGTCGTCTGACACCCAAGATGTTCGCGATGCTCAGAACATATTACAATTCGCTGGATACCAAGCCTGCTCCGACATTCGATGCATATTACTCGTCGCTGAAAACGGAAAAGGCGAAGGAGAATTTGAGGATGGCCGTGATGTCCGGAATGAAGGAAGAGCCGTTCGAGCCGTTTTCCCTGACTTCGATAGACGGAGAAACAGTGAATTCTTCCGATTTCGGATCGGATGATATCGTCGTCATCGATTTCTGGGCGACCTGGTGCGCACCGTGTATCGCGGCTCTGTCCGGAATGCAGTTGGCTGTGGAGAAGTATGCCGGTGACGAAAACGTGCATTTCTATTTTATCTGTACTCAGGACGAGCCTGACAAGGAAAGGGTGCAGAGAGTCTGGAACAGAGGTAAATATCATGACATGACAGTTCTGTTCGATGAATGGCGCGAAGAAGGCCGGGAGTACGACAAGGTGTACAGAAACATTATCCACGGGACTTCCGGAATCCCGCAGAAAGCAGTGCTCAAGAACGGAATGGTGCGTTATGTGGCGGAAGGCTACGGCGGCAGTCCGAGCGAACTGATGGATGAGATATCTGCGGTGATAGAAATTCTGAAAGCGGAATAGGTTAGCCCGGCGGAAGGTACCAAAAAATTATGAATATGAAGAAATATATTTGCGCTGCTGCCGTCCTGTTTTCGATGTGCTGCAGCCCGTTAGTGACTTATGCCCAGAAATCTCCGGAAGAGAAACTGAACATGACGATGTACGCCATCATGAACATGTATGTCGATACTGTCGACAAGGTTTCTTTCGTGGATGATGTTATAGCGCGGACCATGAGGTCTTTGGACCCGTTTTCCGCATATCTGACGCCGGAAGAGGCGATGGCCAATGAAGCCGCTCTTCTCGGCCCGACTTCGTTCGGCGGCGGAGAATTCGTACAGCAGAATCAGGAAACAGTGGCGCAGCAGTTTCCGGTACAGATGCAAAAGACCGTGCAGACGGCATATATGGCTGATGACGGGACAGGATACATAAGGCTGACCATGTTTGCCGAGCAGACGCTCGATGAATTCCGGGAAGCTGTCACATCACTCGGGAAACAGGGTATGAAAAACCTTATCCTCGACCTTCAGGGGAATCCGGGCGGCTTTTTCGAGTCGGCAGTGGCTGTGGCGGATGAATTCTTGGATGGGAACAAGTCCATTGTCACGACTTCCGGAGCACATGTTCCCACGCAGACTGCGACATGTCAGACGGACGGTTGCTTTGAAAAGGGCCGTGTAGTTCTGCTTGTGAACGGACAGACCATGTCTGCTGCGGAAATTCTTACCGGCGCGCTCAGGGACTGGGACAGGGCAGTGCTTGTCGGGTCCTGCACATACGGGAAAGGCTTGATTCAGGAGACCCTGCCGTTCGAGGACGGCTCGGCTATCAGACTGACTGTCGCCAAATATCTTACGCCTGCCGGAATGTCTATTCAGAAACCGTATGAGGGATATGGGAAGTTTTTTGCCGATACGTCTGTCACATACCGTTCGCTTGTAAACGGCAGGCTGCTGAAGTCGCAGGGAGGCGTCGATGCCGATGTTGAGGTCCCGCGCGATACTTCTTTCATGACGGCCTTGTATTATAATCTGACGTTCAACGGTTTCCAGCAGAAAGAAGCGGCTTCATACATGGAAAGGCACCATGATGCATTATTGAAGAAGTACAAGACTCCCGAGCGTTTTTTCGACAATTTCAGCGGGGAAGAGGATATGTTTGCCGAACTCATGAAAGATGCGGAAAATGCCGGAATCGCTTATTCTCAGGATGAATACGAGAGGACGGCGCCGGCCGTGAAAACGCAGCTGAAAGCATTGCTTGGCAGAGCACTTTATCCTGAATGCGGGTATATTTATTATAAAATCCTGAACACGGCCAATCCTGCGGTCATCAAGGCTTTGGAAATCATTGGCAGTGACGGATATGATAAAATTTTGAGATGAAGATTTCCAAACTGATTGCATTTGTTTTTTCGGTGTCGCTCGTTTCGGCATGCGCGGGTAAATTTTCCATAGAGGCCGATACCGGGTCGGAGGATTATGACGGAGTGAAGGTATATATGATACGCAAGGCTCCTGTGGATAATTCCGGTAATATTGTCTTGGACAGCACCGTTATTGCCGGGAGGCACTTTACCTTTTCCCGAAAGATGACAGGCGAGCCTTGTATCGTCATGTTCGAACTGGCTCCGAAGGCTGTCGAGGGGCATACGGTTTTTTATCATGATCTGCCGACGGCAAGTTGTGTGGCAGAGCCGGGTCATGTCAGTCTTGCGTATTCGCAGGATGGAGCGGCGGTTTCCGGGACGCCGTTGAACGATGATTATGACAGATTCGTGCTGGCTCCGTCGCGCAGGGCGAGGGCTTTGTCACGGGAGTATACGGAGCGGACATCCGAATCCGATTCCATCAGGGCTTTTTATGCAGCCGCAGTCCCGGAATATATCGCTTTTGTCAGGAAATATGCCGATACGGAAGTCGGTGCTACCGTATTTTTTAGCAGAGGCAGGTCTTTTTATCCGGATTCTGCATATACGGCTTTGTCCCGGATGATGGCTCCTGAATACCTTGAGCAGGAGAGGGCGCGTGAGGCGCGTTTCAATGCGGAGCGCAAGGCTGCTGAAGCTGCTTTTTCAGCTTCACGGGAGGGAAATCCGTTCATAGATTTCATGTCCGAAACTCCGGACGGCAGGACCGTGCGTTTTTCCGATGCCGTCAAGTCGAACGAGGCTGTGCTTTTGGTTTTCTGGGCTTCCTGGTGCCGGCCGTGCAGGGCAGAGATTCCGCAGCTGAAACGGCTTTATGACGAATACCGGGATGCAGGGTTGGAGATAGTCGGTGTCTCTTTGGATGCGGACAGAGCTGCATGGGAGAAAGCGATGGAGACGGAAAACATGCCTTGGCCTCAGTGGTCTACGTTCGAGGGCTTCGACAGCGAATCCGCAAAATCATACGCCGTACATTCTATTCCATACGTCGTCCTGATAGATTCGGAAGGCATGATAGCGTCGGTCAACAAGCACGGCGAGGCTTTGGAGAAGGAGATCGGGAATCTTTTGTAAATTTCTTATTTTTGCAGTCGTAAACACGACGAACATTATGGCGAAGATAGAGAATATCGTTTTCGATTTCGGGGGCGTTCTGTTGGACTGGAATCCCCGGTATTTTTACCGGGACTATTTCCGGGATGAGAAAGAGATGGAGTATTTTCTCGAGAACATCTGCAACGGAGAATGGAACATCAAGCAGGATGCGGGAAGACCTTTTGCGGAAGGCATACGGGAGCTTGTGTCGCGATATCCTCAGTATGAGGAAGCTATCCGGCTGTACGATACCGGATGGGAGAAAATGCTGAAAGGGGAGTTCCCGGACACCGTCAGACTGCTGAAAAGAGTGAAAGCCGAGGGCTACGGCGTCTATGGCCTGACGAACTGGTCGGCAGAGAAGTTCCCGATAGCGCGGTCGCGTTTCGCCTGCCTCGGTCTTTTCGACGGAATCGTGGTATCGGGGGAAGAGAAGGTAGCCAAGCCGGACCCGAAAATATATGAAATACTTCTCGAACGCTATCGTCTGAAAGCGGAAAACTGTATTTTCATGGATGACAACGCGGCGAATGTAGCGGCTGCGGAAGCCTTGGGCTTCAACGCAATACTCTTCGATGATATCGATAATGTCACGTCCAGTATGGCTGCCCTGACGGGCAATGACAATATAAAGGCAGATCTCTCGACTCCGCTCGCGATGACAGGTAGAGTGAACTCGGGACAACAGGAATAGAAAATGATTCGGTTATGAAAAAGACGGTTTTTTCCATTATTTTTTGCCTTGCGGCAATGTATGTGTCTCTCAGCGCCCAGGATGCTGACAATGTCAAAGTCGTAGCCCACAGAGGCTACTGGAACTGTCAGGAAGCCGGATATGCGCGCAATTCCGTGGCTGCCCTGAAATGCGCCCAGGATGCCGGTTTCTGGGGGAGCGAATTCGATGTCAACATGACCAAGGACGAGGTCCTGGTGGTTTTTCACGATGACACGGTCGCAGGGAAAAAGATAAAGGATCATGACTGGGCCGAATTCAAGGATATACGCCTCGAAAACGGAGAGACCATACCGACGATCGACGACTATTTGGAACAGGCCGTAAAGCACCCGGAAAC
>CALUSD010000236.1 GCA_944323295.1 uncultured Bacteroidales bacterium
GGACTTTATTGCCATCCAATGCAGAGCCAAGGCGTTTCACTGTTGTCATCTCGAGCGGAGCCGCAGGCGTAGTCGAGAGATCTGCTTCCAATTTATAACAGTAACATTTACAGATCTCTCGACTGTGTTCAAGATGACAGTGTCGATGAAGCAGATCTCTCGACTACGCTCGAGATGACAAAGAGAGAGGATGCGAAGACGTGAAGTCTGACGCAGTTATTGCCAAACATGAAAACGGCTCGAAGTTTATTTTTCTGCAAGAACAAGAAAGATGAACGACGAGCACCGGAGTTACCTTCCGGTAATGAGGATGCGAGGAGAGAAGTCTGACGCAGTTATTGCAAAAAAGAAACAAGAGAAAGAGGAAAAGAAACGAGAAAAAAATAAGATGAAAAAGACAATAGCAGTATTGCCCGGCGACGGCATCGGCCCTGAAATCATAGCCCAGGCCATAAAAGTATTGGACGCAGTCGCAAAAAAATATTCCCATGAATTCGAATACAGGTATGCGGATGTCGGCGCTTGCGCCATAGACAGGACAGGCAGTCCGTATCCGGATGAGACACATGAAATCTGCATGACATCGGATTCCGTTCTTTTCGGAGCCATCGGGGATCCGAAGTACGACAACAATCCGGCCGCCAAGGTCCGTCCGGAGCAGGGGTTGTTGAAAATGAGGAAGTCGTTGGGCCTTTTCGCGAATATACGTCCTGTAAAGCCGTATCCTTCATTGCTTGCGGCATCGCCGTTGAAAGACAATATCGTGAACGGCGCTGATTTCATCGTGGTCAGAGAGTTGACGGGAGGCATGTATTTCGGCGAGCCTCGCGGCCGCAATGAAGCCGGCGACAAGGCGTTCGATACCTGTGTGTATTCCAAGACGGAAATAGAGAGAGTGGCTGACGTCGCTTTTGCATATGCGTCCAGGAGAAAGGGACGCGTGACCTTGGTGGACAAGGCCAATGTCCTGGCTACTTCACGTCTGTGGAGGGAAACGGTCAAGGAGGTGCATGCAGCGAAGTACGGCGACATGCAGTTGGATTTCCTGTTCGTGGACAATGCTGCCATGAAGATGGTTTCAAACCCGCGCGATTTCGACGTCATCCTGACTGAAAACATGTTCGGGGACATTCTCAGCGACCTTGCAGGGGTTATAAACGGGTCCATAGGTCTTCTCCCGTCCGCATCGACCGGTGCGCAGAAGAGTCTCTACGAGCCTATCCACGGGTCATTCCCGCAGGCGGCAGGGAAGAATATCGCGAATCCGATTGCTACCATTCTTTCTGCCGCAATGATGCTGGAAGATGCATTCGGTGCCGTGGAGGAGGGGGCGGCTGTCAGAAAAGCATGCGAAGAAGCCATTGCATCCGGAGTCTGCACCCCTGACATTGTGCCGGACAGCAGGTACGGCACATCCGAAACCGGAGATTTTATAGCCGGCAGGATCTGAGGCTGTCTTCCCTGAGTGAGCCGCACACTGTCATCTCGAGCGCAGTCGAGAGATCTGCTCTTAAAAGAGCATGATAAACAGACAGATCTCTCGGCTACTCTCGAGATGACAAAAAAGAAAAAAAATTGGACACTTTCCGAAATTTATTCGTAAATTTGACATTCGAGAAAAAACAAGATTCCTGATGGTATGACAGTTTTTGGAAACATATCCATTCTGACTTCTCTATTGGTGGTGGTCGTCGTGGTCATTTCCATTATTATTGCTGTGCCGTAAACAAAGGGAATCCTACAGGTATATATTGATGCGCTTGCCTGCGACCGGATTCCGCAGGCAAGCGTTTTTTTCAGACTTTTTTATTGCCGGGAATCCGGCAACAGAATTTTGAATTTATGGAACTTAGAAGCAAAAAAAGTACGTCCGGCAGGAAAATGGCCGGTGCGAGAGGGCTTTGGCGGGCCAACGGCATGAAAGAGGAACAGATCGGCAAACCTGTCATCGCGATTGTCAATTCCTTTACGCAGTTCGTTCCCGGTCATGTGCATCTTCACGAAATCGGCCAGGAAATCAAGCGGAAAATCGAGGAATCAGGCTGTTTCGCGGCGGAATTCGATACCATAGCCATAGATGACGGCATCGCGATGGGGCATGACGGAATGCTTTATTCGCTTCCTTCGAGGGATATGATTGCGGACAGCATAGAGTACATGTGCAATGCGCATTGTGCCGATGCGATGATTTGCATTTCGAATTGCGATAAAGTGACGCCCGGGATGCTGATGGCGGCCATGCGGCTGAATATTCCGGCTGTTTTCGTGTCAGGAGGCCCTATGGAGGCGGGAAGAGTGAACGGGAAAGACTACGATCTGATAGATATCATGGTCAAGGGAGCGGACGATACGGTTTCGGATGAAGAATTGGCGGCCTTGGAAAGAATGGGGTGCCCTACGTGCGGATGCTGTTCGGGAATGTTTACGGCAAATTCGATGAACTGCCTTTCGGAGGCTTTGGGTATGGCTCCTGTGGGAAACGGGACACTCCTAGCTACCCATGCCGAAAGAAAGGCTCTTTTTATGCGCGGAGCCGAACTGATAGTAAAGAATACCAAGGCGTATTATTATGACGGTGACGAGTCCGTACTCCCGCGTTCCATAGCTACACGGGCGGCGTTCATGAATGCCATGTCTCTCGACATAGCGATGGGCGGCTCCACAAATACCGTCCTGCATCTTCTGGCAGTGGCTAACGAAGCCGGAGTGGATTTCCGGATGAAGGATATCGACGAACTTTCGAGACGGATTCCGGTGCTGTGCAAGGTGGCTCCCAACTGCAGTTATCATATCCAGGACGTGAACAGGGCAGGCGGAGTGATGGGAATCCTCGGAGAGCTCGACAGGGGCGGTTTCCTCGATACGTCTGTTTCCCGGGTCGATTACGGAACGCTTGCGGAAGCTATCGACGAGAACGACATCATGAGACCGACTGCCCGTCCGGCCTTCAAGAAGAAATATCTCGCCGCTCCGTCCTGGGAGCGAACTGTCAGGCTCGGGGAGTGTACCGATATCTATCCCGATTTCGATACCGACAGGTCGTCCGGCTGCATAAGAGACGTGGAGCATGCCTATTCCCGTGACGGCGGATTGGCCGTGCTTTACGGCAATATCGCCGAAGACGGCTGCATAGTCAAGACTGCGGGAGTGGATGAGAGCATCCTTAAATTCAGGGGCCCTGCCAAGGTGTTCGAATCGCAGGAAGAAGCCAGCGAGGGTATTCTCGGCGGAGCGGTACAGTCCGGCGATGTAGTCGTAATTTCGTACGAGGGCCCTAAGGGCGGCCCAGGAATGCAGGAAATGCTTTATCCTACTTCGTATATCAAGAGCCGTCATCTCGGCAAGGAGTGCGCCCTGATTACCGACGGACGTTTCAGCGGAGGAACATCCGGCCTGTCGATAGGCCATATTTCACCTGAAGCCGCTTCCGGCGGCAATGTCGGTCTGCTTCGCGACGGCGACATCATTTCCATCGATATCAAGGCGCGTGCAATCAATGCGGAAGTGTCTGATGAAGAGTTCGCTGCAAGACGTTCTGAAGAGATGTCGAGAGGAGCTGCCGCCTTTACTCCGCACTCTCGCAAAAGGGAAATATCCAAGGCGTTGAAAGCCTATTCGAAACTCGTCTCGTCTGCGGACAAGGGAGCTGTCAGGATAGTAGACTGACGGGCAGGATATTTCACAAGAGCATTCATCCTCAGGCAAAATAAACGAACGATAACACGATATGAACAACGAAAACGAAAAGGTATCCGGCTCGGAAGCATTGATCCGGGCTTTGATTCAGGAGGGTGTCGATACGATATTCGGCTACCCGGGCGGAGCGATAATGCCGGTTTACGACGCATTGTATGATCATCTCGATGAGATAAACCATATTTTGGTGCGTCATGAACAGGGCGCCTCCCATGCGGCAGAGGGATTTGCCCGGGCATCCGGCAGGACAGGGGTCTGTTTGGTGACAGGAGGACCGGGAGCCACGAATACGCTTACGGGCATCGCTGATGCCATGCTCGACAGTACGCCCATAGTGGTGATAGCCGGACAGATAGCTACCGAGTATATCGGGACCGATGCTTTCCAGGAAGTGGACTTTACATGCGTGACGCAGCCTATTTGCAAATGGAGTTATCAGATAAGCACTCCTGAGGAGATTACCTGGGCTGTGGCGAGGGCCTTTTTCATTGCGAGGAGCGGTCGTCCGGGACCGGTCGTCCTGAGTATCGCGAAAAATGCGCAGGTCGGCATGACTGAATATGTGCCGCGCAAAGTGAATTATATCCGCAGTTACGACGACGAGCCTGAAACCGATATGAGGATGGTAGAGGAGGCTGCTGCCGCAATAAACGCGGCAAAGAAACCTTTTGTCCTGGCAGGCCAGGGTATCGAATTGGGCAATGCCCAGGATGAATTCAGGGCTTTTGTCGAAAAAGGGGGCCTCCCGTTCGGCTGCACCCTGCACGGACTTTCCGTCCTGCCGTCTTCCCATCCGCTGAACATGGGGATGCTCGGAATGCACGGAAATTACTGCAACAACGTCAAAACCAACGAATGCGATGTCCTGATAGCCGTGGGAATGCGTTTCGATGACAGGGTGACCGGAAATCTCGCTACATATGCCAAACAGGCAAAAGTGATACATTTGGATATAGATCCTTCCGAAATCGGCAAAAACGTGCCGGTAGATATTCCTGTTCTCGGGAACTGCAGGAAAACCTTGGCTATGCTGACAGAAAGGATTGCCCCGGCAGACAGGTCTTCCTGGGTGGACAGTTTCGAAGCATACAGAAAAGAGGAATTCGACAGGGTGATAAACAAAGAGCTGCATCCTGAATCGGGCCCGCTGAACATGGGGGAGGTCATCGACGCCGTGAGCGAGGCGACGGGCCGCAAGGCGATTTTAGTGACCGACGTAGGCCAGAACCAGATGATGGCGGCCCGTTATTTCAAGTTTACCGAGAGGCGGAGCATCCTCACTTCCGGCGGAATGGGAACCATGGGCTATTGCATACCTGCGGCAATGGGGGCATGCATCGCCCGTCCGGACAGAACAGTATGCGCGTTTACCGGCGACGGGGGGCTGCAGATGACCGTGCAGGAGTTAGGGACGATCATGGAGCACAGACTGCCTGTAAAGATCGTTTTGCTGAACAACAGCTATCTCGGAAACGTACGTCAGTGGCAGCAGCTGTTCTTCAACAGACGATATTCGTTCACTCATCTTGAAAACCCCGATTTCCAGACGCTCGCCTCTGCGTATGGCATAGCTTCGCGTCGGGTCATCGAGAGGGCTGAACTGAAAGATGCTGTCAAGGAAATGCTGGAAACGGACGGTCCTTTCCTTCTCGAGGCCTGCGTGGCTGAGGAAGGAAACGTGCTGCCGATGACACCTCCGGGGCAGTCGATAGACAATATGTTGATGGAATGTTGAGGATTTGATCATGGAAGAGACGACATTATATACCATAATAGTGCATTCCGAGAATTTTTCCGGAATCCTGAACCAGATAGCAGCCGTTTTTACGAGACTGCAGGTCAATATCGAAAGTCTGAACGTATCGGCTTCGTCGATGAAGAACGTGCATAAATTCACGATCAGCTGCAAGACTACGGCCAAGAATATCGACAAGATACTCAAGCAGATAAACAAGAAAATGGACGTGATAAACGCTTCCTGCTATACGGATGACGAGATTTTCCAGAGCGAGATCGCGATGTTCAAGATTTCTACCGACGAATTCAAGAACAGCGAAGATACGAGCAGGCTGCTGAGAGGATACAATACGCATATCGTGGAAGTGACCCCTGATTTCATCGTCGTGGAACTGGCCGGCTCCAGCGAGGCTATAAATTCTCTTTATGAGGAACTTACCCGCATAGGCTGCGCCGTAAAGCAGTTCGTCCGCTCGGGAAAAGTGGCGGTGACCGCTTCCACTCTCGAGAAAGTCAGCGATCTTTTGTCGAAAAGGGCGGAAAGATACAAGGACAGATTGCAATAATTGTTGGAGGCCGTATTGAAATTTTTCAAAACAGTTTCTTAACTTCGCAAGATGAATGGACTTCGCCTGACCGGAAGGCAGCGGTGTCCGGGATATTTGAAAATACTGAATACTTTGTAAATAAAACGAATTATGGCAAAAATGAATTTCGGCGGGGTAGAAGAAAATGTAGTGACCCGCTCAGAATTTCCGCTTGAAAAAGCGAGAGAAGTGTTGAAAAACGAAACTATAGCCGTTTTAGGCTATGGTGTCCAGGGCCCTGGACAATCTCTGAATCTGAAAGACAACGGTTTCAATGTCATCGTCGGTCAGAGGAAGGGCTCGAAAAGCTGGGACAAGGCTGTAGAAGACGGTTGGGTGCCGGGAGAAACGCTTTTCGATATCGACGAAGCATGTGAAAAAGGTACAATCATAGAATATCTGCTTTCCGATGCAGGTCAGATTTCGGTATGGCCTACGGTCAAGAAGCATCTGACGGCCGGAAAAGCACTTTATTTCTCTCACGGTTTCGGTATCACGTACAACGACAAGACAGGCATCGTGCCTCCGGCAGATGTCGATGTGATCCTGGTAGCTCCAAAGGGCTCCGGTACATCTCTCCGCCGTCTGTTCCTGCAGGGCAAGGGCATCAATTCTTCATACGCCATCTATCAGGATGCTACCGGAAAGGCTTATGAAAGAGTGATTGCTCTCGGTGTCGGTGTCGGCTCCGGATATCTTTTCGAGACTACCTTCAAGCGTGAGGTCTATTCGGATCTGACGGGGGAAAGAGGCACTCTGATGGGAGCCATTCAGGGTATATTCGCTGCTCAGTATCAGGTACTCAGGGAGAACGGACATACTCCGTCCGAGGCTTTCAACGAGACCGTAGAGGAACTCAGCCAGAGCCTGATGCCTCTTATCGCTGAAAACGGTATGGACTGGATGTATGCAAACTGTTCGACTACGGCCCAGCGCGGCGCGCTCGACTGGTGGAAGAAATTCCGCGATGCCACTCTGCCTGTGTTCAAGGATTTGTACGAGAGCGTGAAAACAGGAAACGAGGCTCAGATTTCCATCGATTCGAACAGCAAACCGGACTATCGTGAGAAGTTGAATGCGGAACTGAAGGAGCTGCATGACAGTGAGATCTGGCGTACGGGGGAGACGGTTCGAGCACTGCGTCCTGAACGGAGTCGTTGACTGTAGTTTTCGGGCACTGGAATACAATTCCCTGACGGGAATCAACAGTGCCCTCAAACTACAGTCAACTTCCAGCAGGGTCACTTGCGTAGTCGAGAGATCTGTTATCATATGAATGTCATAGATCGAAACGATGAAGGGGAGGCATTGCAACAAATATTAATGAATGTTATCTAAAGAGTATGTCGATCCGGAGCTCGGGTCGGTGATATTGTCGAAAAGTGCCGTCAGCAGGAGAATATCCATCAGGGTCCATCCTTCGGACGGCATTAAAATCATTATTCCGAGGTCTTTGTCATACGACGAAGGCCTCAGGTTTTTCATGCAGAAACGTGACTGGGTCATCGGCACGGTGGAGAAGCAGAGAAAGAAGATTGCCGATGCCGTAGAGCAGGGGAAGGCTTTGCGTGCCCTTGGAAACGGCTCGACAGTACGGACATTGATGTCTGAAATAATTTTCCGAAGAGATGATTCTGCGGTGCATGCCGTAAAATCAGAGGCGGGCCCCATGGTCCGGACAGGAAAAATCGGGTCCGAAAACGGAAAAACAGAGGTGCGGATACAAATCTGTGCCGAGCAGGTGGAAGATGTGAAAAGCAGCGGCCGTACCTGGCTTTCACTTGACAGACCCTTATTCAGAAAGACTTTGACATACTCGGGAAATCCGCCCGAAGAAGGCAGTCCGGCATTGGACGAAGTCCTGAGAAGGATGCTTGTGGAGGTGCTTCGCAATGAAGCCAAAATCATATTGCCCCGCAAAGCCGCCTTTTTTGCAGACAGATTCGGATTTTCTGTCGGGAGGGTGACGGTAAAGCATAATTCCTCGAACTGGGGAAGCTGTTCCCGCCGCGGCAATATAAACCTGAATCTGAATCTCGTCCGTCTTCCCGAGCCTCTCTGCGACTATGTCATCCTTCATGAACTGTGTCATTTGAGACATCCCGACCACGGGCAGGGCTTTCATTCACTGCTGGAAAAGCTCTGTACCGACAACATTGTCCGACTGTCTCTGACGGAGGACACTTATGTCAGGAAAATAATCTCGAAAATCAATTCTTCTCGTTCAGCCCATCCTGTCCATAAGACTCTCGAGCGCGAGATGAAAAGCTATCGTCTTATATGACGCGGTTTTTCCATTTGCCGCTGAGCATGTAGCCTCCGCAGAGAATGGCCATCGCCAAGCCGTAGACATGTTCTGCAGTCCAGCAGACAGCTACGTCTGCCTTGAATACGTGTATGACGGTGAAGCAGTAGACCGAATATATGAACAGGGCTGTCAGTTCGAGAAAAAAGGCCTTGCGGGTATTTCCCGTGCCTGAAACTGCCTGGAAGAATATGTTTGCCGGTACGGTAAGAAGATATGCGCTGCAAAGCACCCAAAGCGACGGTACCGATGCCTCGATGAGGTCGGGAATATTGGTGTATATTCTTATGACTAATTGCGGGAATGCCGCAATCAATATGGCCAAGACTGCTACCGAGGCGTAGGTTATCTTGAGAATCCTGAGGACGAGGCTGCGTACCGAATCCTGATAGCCGTGCCCTATGATATTGCTGACCAATGAACTGCATGTGGAGGAAAACGCGCACAAAACCATCCAGAGGAGTCCGGACACGTTCCTGATGATATTGGAAACGGCCAGCGATCTTTCTCCGAGATGCTCGATGAAAAGGAAAAATATCAGCCATGTCGAAAGTGATACCGTATTCTGGATCATCGTCCATATCGAAACCGACAGGATATCTTTGAGTTTGCCGAATCTGAAACCGGAAAAGCCGTTCAGACCGTATTTGGCACAGTCGGTCCGCGATATCGTATATATTATGAAGAAAATGAGCGATACGAGTTCTGCAAGAGTGGAGCCTATCGCCGCGCCTGCGATTCCCAATGCAGGTATGCCGAATTTTCCGAATACGAATATCCAGTTGAAGAGGATATTCGACAACACCATCGTGATGGAATTGAGTGTCAGAGTCTTTGTCTGGGTCGTGCCTACATAGAATGCTCTGAACATCACGGTGACGTATGCGAAAAACAGTCCTGGCAGCCGCCATCTGACATAGCTGAGCGCGGCTTCTGCCACGACTTCGGATGATACCATTTTGCTCATGAGCCATGGGGAAACCATTTCCGAAAGGATGACCATCAGGACTGCTAATCCGAGGAGAAAGAAGACGCCGTGGTAAAATATGTTTCCTGTTTCCCGGTAGTTGCCCTCGCCGTTGCGTCGGGCAATGATGATTTGTGAGCCTATGCTGAAACCGAAGCCGATCATGAATATGACCATGTAGTAGACTCCGGCGATGGCGGAGGCTCCTAATTCCACTTCTCCGACCCTGCCCATGAAAGCGGCATCGGTCATCCCTATCATCTGTTCCATCACGAGACTGATGAGGATAGGGTAGGCGATGTTCCAAATCTGGCGGTAAGAATAATATGCCGGTGTGTTCTGTGTCGCTGTCATAGAATATTTTCTGTCATTTCTCTCGTGCAGCCGTCGTTTCTGTCATTTCTCTCGTGTAGTCGTCGTTTATGTCATGCCGAATGCAGTCGTTCTTTCTGTCAGTCGAACGCAACCGTCGTTTCTGTCGGTTGCACGCAGCCGCCTTTTTGTCATGTCGAGCGCAGTCGAGACATCTGCTCATATCAAGTCATCGGCCTCCCCGATGCGCCCCGAATGTCTCGAGCACGTGTTCGATACTCAGCGCACTCCCCATGTCGAAATCTCCGCTTTTGCTCCTCTGCAGATCTTCTAAATAGGCTCCGCTGCCGAGAGCTTCACCCAAATCGCGTGCGAATGCCCGGATATATGTGCCTTTGCTGCATGAAATCCGGATTATAGCGTGAGGCAGACGCAGGTGTGCGTTGTCCGTGACGTTTATTCTTGCGGACTGCGGGGTCGTCGTTATGCCGATGTCCCGAGGGCCAGCGACGCTCGCACAAGGGACAATCTCTGAGGCGTTTGGCTGTGCTTGTTGCTGCTGACCGTCTTGAGAGCCGGCGACGCTCGCACTGGATACAACCCCTGGCGGGGTCAACAGTGCTCGCTGCCGCCGGCTCTCAAGACGGTCGATAGCGTCATCAGGGGCGCTGTCTTGTTTTTTGTCATCTTGAGCGAAGCCGCAGGCGCAGTCGAGATATCTGCCCTCCTTTTTACCATCCCTCTTTTCTCCATCATAGAAAGAAATCAGCTCCAACGCATTTATCCTGATGCGGGAAGTCCTGACAAGGGCCGCTGCAGTCTCGTCGAGGCTTCCTGGACCTTCGTTTTTCAGCATTTTCCGGGCTATTTCGTATGCGCGGACACCGTCTACCGATTTTGCGGAAAAAAGAGGGGCGATCTGATCCTGTTCGCCGATGAATTGCCCGAGTGCCTGACGGACGGCTGCTTCCGTGATATGCTCATAAGGGAAGTATCTGTCGATTTCCTTTTCCCTGTCGTAGGACGGTGTAGTGGCTCCGAATGCGATATCCGCAATATATTCCTTGTCGTGCGACTGTAGCGCTTCCGCGAGTTTGGTCGCCTTGCCTGTACATACCAACAGCACTCCTGTCGCAAGCGGATCCAATGTCCCGGCATGCCCCACTTTCAGGTTTTTCTTTCCGAAATATCTGACTGCCGCGAATTTTATCTTGCGGATAACGTCGGCCGAGGTCCATCTGTAGGGTTTGTCTACCGGGATTATGATGCCGGAAGGATAATCGTCGATATTATTAGTCAAGATTGCGCCGTCGGTCAGGACCAGCGGCGCAATATCGGTTGCCGTATTTTTTAATTTCGCAGTCATCATTCGATTTGAAATTGCCCGGCATCAAAGCGGAATCTTGTCGATTCTTCTCTGGTGTCTTCCTCCTTCGAATTCAGTCGAAAGCCATGTGTCGGTCATTTTTTCAATGTCTTCGAAAGAGGCGAATCTTGCAGGCATCACGAGGATGTTGGCATCGTTGTGCTTTTTTACGAGTTCGGCAATATCCGTATTCCAGGCCAATCCGGCCCGGATACCCTGGTGTTTGTTCAGCGTGATGGCCATGCCGTTTCCTGTGCCGCACATGGCAATGCCTTTGTCGACGCTTCCTGTTTCTACGGCCTCGGCCAACGGATGGGCTGCATCAGGATAGTCCATGCTTTCTGTAGAGTGCGTGCCGAAGTCTTTCACTTCTATACCTTTCGACTCGAGATATCCGATAAGCCGGCTCTTGTAGTCGAAGCCGGCATGATCGCTGCAGATTCCTATTTTCATGAAAATCGGTTGTTATTCAGTTACGGTTTTTGTGCCTTCAAATGTGACGGCAACATTTATTTGAACTAAAATAGTAGTCGATATTTGAAGATCCATGGAAATCACACCAGTGGATGTTACTGTCCCGGAAATTGTTATATCACATTTCATTGAGTCACCGACAGTGACAGTCTGAGGTTCGGAAATTTCAAAAGAATATCCGTTTTCATCTTCGGTTACAGGAATATCTGTAAGTGAGATATCACCAAGTTCAGTAGTGCCAAAACTGAAATTTGCAACAGTTAGATCAATTGCATTCTCAGATGAATTCGAAGCTGTTATGCTGATATTTTGATTCTGTGGATCTGTTGGAGTTCCATTGCCTATTTTTACGGTAAGGTTTCCATTGTATGTCCCTGGAATATCAGCTATGGACCCGATTAACTGTTCGGTGCCACCGTCTCCGTTTTCTGTTCCAGTCTTGTCGCATGCCGTGAAAAGTGAAAATGCTGCAAAAACTGCTGCAGCGGCATAAAGTACTCGTCTCATAACAAAATTAATTTAATGGTTAAAAATCTGCGCGCAAAAATAAAATTTATTCTTCGACTTTCCTCGCTTTTCTGAAAATAATTCATCGTTCAATCCTCTGCCAACAACCAGTCGGAAGCATCGATGACTTTTATGGTTTTTCCACCATGTTCTATATCCTGTTGGTTTTCAAATGTTATCAGGATCAGATTGTCGCACCTGAACTTTATTGATGCATTTATCAGTCCGCGAATTTCCCTGTCCTTGGTTTTAGGATTGGAAAGATCGTAGCAGACCTGGATGATCTGTTCTATTTTTCCTCTATCCGCTACCATGAAATCGACTTCCCATCCCTTTTCTCTGTAATAAAAGACATCCTTGTACAGTGGTCTGCATCGTCTCTGCAATTCGATACATACTACATTTTCTAATCGCCAGCCCAAGTTTTCAAGAGGAACGCTTCCGGAACGCTCTGATACGAATGCAATATCAGTTACATATACTTTTTCTCCTCTGACACGCTCTCTTGCTTTGTATGAAAACTTTTGTATGCCTGTTAGCAGGAAGGCTTCTTTTAGATAAGAATAGTAATTTTCTGCGGTATGATTGGAAATATTGAAAATTTCTGCAATATTTTGTGCTATGAATTCCTGAGCAAAATTGTCAGCCAGATATCCGGCCATTCGGTACAAAACGTCAATATGCCTTATCTTGAATCTTTTGGCAATATCTTTTTTTATAATTGCATCCAGTAGTCCGTTTACATATCCTTTTTTGTTGTTTTCATTAAGCAGTTCAGGAAATCCTCCGTCGAACAGATATTTGTGGAGCGCGGCTTTGCGAAAAGCTATTGCTTTAGTCGACAAGGATTTTATTTCGACTTTTGTAGCATTGCAATATTCTGCAAATGAAAAAGGGTACAGTTCCACTTTGTTGTAGCGTCCCGTGAGATGAGACATCAGCTCATTGCTGAGCAATTTTGCATTAGAGCCAGTCAGAAACAGATGTTTGTTTTCTCGCAGAAGCCTGTTCACGAAAAGCGGCCATGATTCAACATTCTGAATTTCATCAAAAAACAATGTCTGTACGTCACCATATAAGATATAGATAGCCTCCATCATACGATTGAGGTCTTCCACAGTCATTTTTTCGAGACGTTCATCGTCGAAATTGACGAATGCGCATTCTGACTTGTGCTTTATCAGGAACTGTTCACACAATGTGGATTTGCCGCATCGCCTTACTCCGATTACTACCTGAGCGAGTCTGCTGTTCAGAGACAATTGTTTCTCTTCTACTCTTGTACAAAGATCCGAAATATTTTTGCTGCGAAATTCCTCTTGTTGATCACTTAGAATTGTCAGTAGTGCCCGAGTTTCCATATATGCCTGTTTTTCAAGAGCAAAGATATGTAAACTTCCATAAATGGACAAATTTACCTGTCTAAACTTCCATAAATGGACACTTTTGGGGTATTCAAACTTCCATAAATGGAACTTATAACGCACATACAAGCTCCACCGGGCAATGATCCGAGCCGAAGATTTCCGTGTGGATTCTGGCGGAAACGAGGCGGTCGTCGAGCCTTTTCGAAGTCAGAAAATAGTCGATGCGCCAGCCTGCGTTCTTTTCCCTGGCTTTGAAGCGGTATGACCACCAGGAATATATGTCTTTCATGTCCGGATAGAAATACCTGAAAGTGTCGGTAAATCCGCTGTCGAGCAATACGGAGAATTTTTCCCTCTCCTCGTCCGTGAAGCCTGCGTTCCGCCTGTTGGTCTTGGGATTCTTCAGGTCGATTTCCTTGTGCGCGACATTCAGGTCGCCGCAGACAATCACCGGCTTCCGTGCGTCGAGTCCTGTCAGATAAGTCCTGAAATCATCTTCCCATTTCATCCGGTAGTCCAAACGGGCCAGTTCGTCCTGGGAATTCGGCACATATACGGTTACGAAAAAGAAATCCTCCATTTCCAGGGTGATAACCCTGCCTTCATGATCATGTTCGTCTATTCCGATGCCGTAAGTCACATTCAGAGGCACATGCTTCGTGAATATCGCTGTCCCGGAATAGCCTTTTTTATCGGCATAGTTCCAGTATGACCGGTATCCCTCGAATTCCATATCCAACTGTCCCTGCTGCATCTTCGTTTCTTGCAGAGCGAAAAAATCGGCGTCAAGTGCCTTGAACGTTTCGGCGAAGCCTTTGCCGGCGCAGGCCCGGAGGCCGTTTACATTCCATGAAATAAACTTCATATTCTCTCGTTTCTTTTTTGCAATAACTGCGTCAGACTTCACGTCTGCGCATCCTCATTACCGGAAGGTAACTCCGGTGCTCGACGTTTGTCTTCCTTGTTCTTGCAGAAAAATAAACTTCGAGCCGTAAAAATTGTATGCCGGAGTGTCAGAACGGGTGAGATGCAAGGCGCCGATGGTGAGGCCGAGGGAGTTTACTTCCGTAAATGACCGAGCGCCGAATCCGAAGGCAACGCCGCAGATCACCCGTTATTACACTCCGAGCGTCCATTCGATGCCTTCCTTGGTATCCTTTATCGTTATTCCCAAAGCCTTCAACTCATCGCGGATGCGGTCCGATGTCGCCCAGTCTTTGGCGTCCTTGGCAGCTTTCCTCCGGGATAAAATCATGTCCATCAGCCCCGAAACAGTCTCTGCCGCCTTTCCTCCTTCCGCTTCTTCGTCTTTCAGACCGAGAACACCTGAGACGATGTCGTCGAACAGTCTGACAAGGGTTTCCATATCTGCGGCAGACAACGTCGTCTTTTTGTCCTTCGCCGAATTTATCAGTCTTACCGCATCGAAGATATGGGCTATCGCCACCGGCGTATTGAGATCGTCGCAAAGAGCTTCGTAAACCTTTTCGCAGATATCATTGATTTCCGCGGAATCGGCCGAAAAACTTTCCGGTGCGGTGGCATTGGCGGAAGCGGAGCTGCCGCCACCCTGCAGAAGTCCGGCTGCCGAAGCCATTTCGCGCAGGTCCTTCTCTGCCTGCATCACCCGTTTCAGTCCTTTCCCGGCTGCCTGGAGCGCCTCGTTGCTGAAATCCAATGTGCTGCGATAGTGCGCCTGGAGTATGAAGAAACGGACTGTCATCGGCGTATATGCCTGGGCTAAAAGCGGATGAGTTCCCTCGAACAGTTCCTGGAGCGTGATGAAATTTCCGTACGATTTGCCCATCTTCTTTCCGTTGATGGTGATCATGTTGTTGTGCATCCAGTATTTCACGCCGCCGCAGCCTCTCGATGCCGTATTCTGGGCCAGTTCGCACTCGTGGTGGGGAAACATCAGGTCCATCCCGCCTCCGTGTATGTCGAACTCTCTGCCCAAATACTTTTCGCTCATGGCCGAGCATTCGAGATGCCATCCGGGGAAACCCTCGCTCCATGGAGACGGCCAGTGCATGATATGTTCCGGCGCTGCCTTTTTCCAGAGGGCGAAATCGTATGGCTCCCGCTTGTCGTCCTGGCTGTCGAGCTCCCGCGTTCCGCTGACGACATCGTCGAGGTTGCGTCCGGAAAGCACGCCGTAGTGATGGCTTTCGTTGTATTTCCGAACATCGAAATAGACGGAGCCGTTGCTTTCGTATGCGAAGCCTGCATCCAATATCTTTTTGACCAACGCTATCTGTTCTATTATATGCCCGGAAGCGCGCGGCTCGATGGATGGCGGGGCTACGTTCAGCATCCTCATCGCATCATGATATCTTATGGTATATTCCTGCACCACTTCCATCGGCTCCAACTGCTCTATGCGGGCCTTTTTTGCGATTTTATCCTCACCCTCGTCGGCGTCGTGCTCGAGGTGCCCGACATCGGTTATGTTCCTTACATAGCGTACCTTGTAGCCGAGATGGCGGAGCAGCTTCACGAGGACGTCGTAAGTGATGCCCGGACGCGCATGTCCCAAATGGGCGTCACCATAGACGGTAGGCCCGCAGACATAAAGCCCCACGAAACCGGGGTGGACAGGTTTGAAAATCTCTTTCTTCCGCGAAAGTGTGTTGGTTATGTATAAATCCCTCATAAATCGACAGAATCAGGTAAATCGTAATTATATTTCCGCATGGCGTGCGGCTCTGCTGATATCAATTGGCAAAGATAATCAAAACCTTTGGAAATTCTCTATAAAATCGCTGCAGGATGTAGTTAGGTAAATAAAGTATACAAAGTTGTGGTCCACAAACTTGTGTACTTTATGGAAATCCCGTATATTTGACGTGTCAATCAATATATTATATATATGGAACGAAATATTATATATATGGAACGAACTTTTATTTTCGGAGTATCGGTTTCAGGCGATAATTTTACAGACCGGATTGAAGAAACCAGACGTTTGATACAGAATTTTGAAAACGGGCTCAACACAATCCTTATTTCGCCTCGCCGGACCGGCAAAACATCTTTGGTCAATAAAGTATGCGACAGTTTTGCCGGGAATCAAAAAATATGTATTGCCCGTATGGATATTTACGATTGCCGCAATGAATATGATTTCTATAACAAGTTCGCTACGTCAATTTTAAGAGCCACTTCTTCAAGAATGGAGCAGATACTGGAAACCGCCAAGGAATTCCTTTATAGGGTAATACCTCAGGTGTCGATAAGTCCGGATCCGACAATCGAATACTCTTTTTCCATTAAGATCAATCCAAAGGATATGCATGCGGATGAAATCCTGTCTCTTCCTGAAAGGATTGCAGCGAAAAAAGGTATAAGAATCGTCGTCTGTATAGATGAGTTCCAGCAAATCGGTGATTTTCCTGACTCGATACAGATACAGAAAAGATTAAGAGGCGCATGGCAGCATCAGAAGTTTACGTCCTACTGCCTTTACGGAAGCCGGAAACATATGATGGAGAACCTGTTTCAAAGCAGGAGGATGCCTTTTTATCAGTTCGGAGACACCATTCATCTCGGGAATATCCCGACAAAAGACTGGATAACATATATACAGTCAAGATTCCAATATGCAGGAAAGAAAATTTCCGAAACACTTGCCGAACAAATATGTACAACAGTGTGTAATTTTCCTTCTTATGTACAGCAACTTGCATGGAATGTCCTGAATGAAACAGAAGTCGAAGCCACAGACGAAAACATTAAAGATGCAATTGAAAAATTATTGATTCAATGTGCTCCTCTTTTCATCCAGCAGACCGAAAATCTGACATCCTATCAGATGAATTTTCTCAGGGCAGTGTGCTCGGGAATAACTGGCGGCTTCGGAAAGCAATCTGTCTCGGAAGAATTTGGCCTCGGTTCAAAGTCAAACATCAGTCGCCTTATCAAGAGTCTCACAAATAAAGAATTGATTGACAGGGATAAAAACGTGATAATTATCAGCGACCCGGTTTTCAGAATCTGGTTCGAGCGAATGTGGATAACCGGAAGCAAAATCGGGTAGTCTAACCACGCTGACGCAATGCTCCTGTTTCTGCATACAACAAGTTTTATTCGATTTCCATCCGTATGTAGGTGAGATTTTATATCTTTGCAAGATTGTAGAATCAGGCTCGGATTAACGCGTGTCAGGCGTAATATCCGACGTGAGAAAACATAAATCTGTCGGACTGATGTTAAATAATATAATATAATATAATATGAAAGTAGCAGTCATTATGGGCTCGTCCAGCGACTACGATGTGATGTCGGCTGCGATACAGGTCCTCGAAGAATTCGGAGTAGAATACGAAAAAAAGGTCATCAGCGCTCATAGAACGCCTGATTTGATGTGCGAATACGCAAAATCGGCAAAAGAAAGAGGCATAGGGGCGATCATCGCCGGAGCCGGCGGAGCGGCGCATGTGGCTGGAGTAGTGGCCGGAATGACCACGGTGCCTGTAATCGGTGTCCCGATCCAGACCAAGGCTCTCGGCGGGATGGATTCGCTTCTTTCCATCGTCCAGATGCCGGGAGGGATTCCGGTGGCGACCATGGCTATCAACGGCGCCAAAAATGCAGGTCTTTTCGCAGTCCAGATTCTGGCTCTCACCGATGAAGTCCTTGCAGACAAATTATTGAAATACAGACAGGCACAGACCCAGAAAGTTCTCGATACTGAGATATGAAAAATTACCGCATTTTCGTAGAAAAATACCCTGAATTCCAGGTAGAGGCGAAAAGCCTTCTTAACGAACTGAACGAGAATCTGCAGCTTTCGTTGAAAAACCTGAGGCTGCTGAATGTTTACGATCTTTTCGGATTTTCTCCGGAGCTCGTGGAAAAGAGCAGATACGGGGTCTTCGGAGAAATCGTTACCGACAGAGTGTCGGATGACTGTGATTTGTCCGGGGTCAAATATATTGCAGTGGAGTATCTTCCGGGCCAGTTCGACCAGAGAGCCGCTTCCGCCGTGGAGTGCGTGAAACTTATCGAGCCGGATGCCGACGTGCGGATAAAAAGTTCCAAACTCATCATTTTGGACCCGGACACGGAGGACTCGACGATTGAAAAAATCAAACACTATTATATAAACAGTGTGGAATCCCGCCAGAAGGATCTGTCGCAGCTGAGTGACACGGAACAGGCTCCGGTGGTGCCAGTACAGGTTCTGGAAGGCTTTACAGCCATGCAGGAGGCCGATTTCGGGCAGTATTGCAGAAAAATGGGCTTAGCGATGAATGCGGATGATTTGCGGGAGGTGGTGAATTATTTCAGGAAGGAAGGCCGCGACCCTTATGAGACGGAACTGAGGATTCTCGATACGTACTGGAGCGATCACTGCCGCCATACGACCTTCACTACCGAACTTGAAGAAATCGGTATCGAGGATTCATTCATAAAGGAAGAAATAGACGGGACGTTGAAGCTGTATCTCAAAATCCGAAAAGAACTCGGAAGAGAACAAAAAGGATTGAATCTCATGGATATGGCGACGGTAGGGGCCCGCTATCTGAAATCGAAAGGCCTTCTCGACGACATGGAGGTGAGTGAAGAGAACAATGCGTGCAGCATATACGTGGATGTGGACGTGGACGGGAAAACCGAAAAATGGCTTCTGCAGTTCAAGAATGAGACGCACAACCATCCTACGGAAATCGAACCGTTCGGAGGTGCCGCCACATGTCTCGGAGGTGCCATCAGAGACCCGCTTTCCGGACGCAGCTATGTATATCAGGCCATGCGTGTGACCGGAGCAGGCAATATCTACCAGCCTGTGGCAGAGACCATTCCGGGAAAACTGCCTCAGAAAGTCATAAGCCGCAAGGCTGCGCACGGATATTCGAGCTATGGAAACCAGATCGGACTTGCCACTACGCATGTACGGGAGATTTACCATGACGGCTATGTGGCCAAAAGATTGGAAGTCGGTGCCGTAGTAGGAGCTGTAAAGGCTGAAAACGTCCGCAGAGAGTCTCCTGTGCCTGGCGATATCGTGCTTCTGCTCGGAGGCCGTACGGGACGCGACGGTATAGGCGGTGCCACAGGCTCGTCCAAAGAGCATACGGAAGCCTCTCTCGAGACATGCGGAAGCGAGGTGCAGAAAGGAAATGCACCGGAAGAGAGAAAACTCCAGAGACTTTTCCGCCGTCCGGAAGTCACTAGGCTTATCAAAAAATCCAACGATTTCGGAGCCGGCGGTGTCAGCGTTGCCATAGGCGAACTGACCGACGGGCTCGACATATACCTCGACAGGGTGCCTGTAAAATACAGCGGCCTGAATTCTACCGAATTAGCCATAAGCGAGTCTCAGGAGCGCATGGCCGTGGTCATAGATGCTGCGGACAGGGCTGAATTCGAGGCATATTGCCTCAGCGAGAACGTCGAAGTCACATACGTGGCCGATGTTACCGATACGAAGCGGATGCGCATGTTCAACAAAGGAAAACTGATGGTAGACCTTTCACGCGCGTTCATCGACAGCGCCGGGGCCAAGCATTATGCGAAGGCCGTTGTTTCTGCGGTGGAGGACAAAAACCCGTTCGTCCGCGAAGTGCCTGGAAAAGACCTGAAAGAGAAAATCTTCAACAACCTCCAGGATCCGAATGTGACGTCCCAGAAGGGACTGATCGAAATGTTCGACTCCACGATAGGGCGCTCCACTGTCCTGATGCCGTTCGGAGGCTGTCTCCAGACGACGGAGACACAGGTATCCGTACAGAAACTTCCGACCGACGGATATACGGATACGGCCAGCATCATGGCTTTCGGATACAACCCTTTCATTTCCACATGGAGTCCGTATCACGGGGCTGCCTATTCGGTGGTGGAGGCTTGCGCGAAAGTCGTGGCGGCAGGAGCCTCGTATGAAAAAATGAGATTCTCATATCAGGAATATTTCGAAAGGATGCATGATTCCAGGTCCTGGGGCAAGCCGTTGGGTGCATTGCTCGGTGCCTTGAAGATGCAGGTCGAAATGGGGCTGCCGTCCATAGGCGGAAAGGATTCCATGAGCGGAACTTTCGAACACATAAACGTACCTCCGATGCTCATGGCTTTCGGCATCACTACCGTCGATGCCGGAAAAGTGATTTCTCCGGAACTGAAATGGGAGGGCAACCGGCTTTATCTCATAAAACATACGCCGAAAGCCGATTACATGCCGGATGTCAACCAGCTGAAAGCCAACTTCAAATATGTGGAAAGTCAGATTGCCTCCGGCAATATAGTCTCAGGCTATGCCATAGGATTCGGAGGTCTTGCCGAAGCCGTCTGCAAGATGTCTTTCGGCAATGCATTCGGGGTGGACATCCAATATCCTGAAAATGAACTTTTCGACTACAGCTACGGCTCTATCATGGTGGAATCCGAGACGGAACTCGACTACGAGAATGCCGTATATCTCGGCGAAGTGACTTCCGGAGAAGACGGGAATCTGAAAATCAACGGCGTCAAGATGTCTATTTTCGAACTGATGTACGCCAACGGAGCCAAATTCGCCGGAATCTACCCGGATACATGCGAGCCTGCCCACAAGGCTCTCGTACCGAGGGGATTCGATGAGACCAAGGTCGTGAAAGCCATGAAGTCCGACCTGAAATACAAGGGCGAGCCTGTAGAGCATCCTGTCGTCTATATTCCGGTATTCCCGGGCACCAACTGCGACTACGATACTGCAAAGGCGTTCCGCAAGGCCGGAGCCGAGGTCAGGATGGGCGTTTTCTGCAATCTACGCAGCGAGGATATTTTCCGCTCCATAGCGCAGATGAAGGAAAACATATCCAAGTGTCACATATTGGCTCTCGTGGGCGGTTTCTCCGCCGGAGACGAGCCTGACGGCAGCGGTAAATTTATTGCAAATGTTTTGAACAACAATGAAATAGCCGATGCCATCCATGCGCTTTTGGATCGCGGCGGTCTGATTCTCGGCATCTGCAACGGTTTCCAGGCGCTCGTCAAGTCCGGGCTGCTGCCGTACGGCAGGCTCGGGATGGTCACGAAAGAGTCTCCGACATTGTTCAGAAACGATATCAACAGGCATATTTCCCAGATGGTCACTACAAGAGTGTCCACGACGAATTCTCCTTGGCTGTCGGGATTTTCTACAGGTGATCTCCATACCATTGCCGTGAGCCATGGCGAAGGCAAATTCGTTGTGAACGAGACTCTTGCGAAGGAACTTTTCGAAAACGGCCAGGTAGCGTTCCAGTATGTGGATCCTGTCACGGAGGAAGTCACTATGGATTCTCCTTACAATCCGAACGGCTCGTATTACGCCATCGAGGGTATCATCAGCAAAAACGGTCAGATCCTCGGAAAGATGGGACATACCGAAAGATATGAGAAGAACACCTTCAAGAATATCGAGGAGGAGCTCGAACAGCCTCTGTTCGCGAATGCGGTGAATTATTTCAGAGGAAAATAGTATGACTGACAGAGGTTTGAACGAGGAATGCGGGGTCTTCGGCATCTGGGGCGTGGATGACGCCCCGGATTTGGTATATTACGGTCTGCATGCGTTGCAGCACAGAGGTCAGGAGGGCTGCGGAATCGTGGCAGTGGATGCATTCGGAAAGATGACGCGCATCAAGGGTGAAGGATTAGTGACGGAAGTCTTCGATGAAGACAAACTGTCGGCTCTTCATGGAAAAATGGCGATAGGCCATGTGCGTTATTCTACGACCGGAGGCGGCGGCCTGGAAAACGTCCAGCCGTTTCTCTTCCGCCATCATACGGGGGATTTTGCCCTGGCGCACAACGGAAATCTTGTGAATTACGATCTGCTGCGACGGAATCTGGAAGATCTCGGAAGCCTTTTTCAGTCTTCTTCGGACAGCGAAGTCCTGGCACACCTGATAAAGAAAGACAGCGCATCGGCTCATAAACCGAGGATATATGCCATAGAGAACGCATTGAATGCCGTGGAAGGCGCATTTGCATTTCTTATCATGACCTCCAAAAGGATTTACGCCTGCCGGGACAAGAACGGCCTCAGACCATTGTCCATAGGCAGATTGGGTGACGGGTACGTGGTGAGCAGCGAGACTTGCGCTTTCGATGTGCTCGGAGCTGAGTTCATCCGGGATGTAGAGCCTGGCGAGATAGTGACCATAGACCATCACGGCATACGGGCGCGGAAATACACTCATTCCTGCAGCCATGACATGTGTGCGATGGAATATATCTATTTTGCGAGACCGGACAGCGATATAGAAGGGTGCAACGTCCATAGTTTCAGGAAGGAGACCGGCAGGCTTCTGTATGAGGAGGCTCCTGCCGATGCAGATATCGTCGTAGGGGTTCCGGATTCGAGCCTCAGCGCAGCCATGGGGTACAGCGAGGCAAGCGGGCTTCCGTACGAGATGGGATTGGTGAAGAACAAATACATAGGCAGGACATTCATTTACCCCTCTCAGGCCATGAGGGAAAAAGGGGTAAGGATGAAACTTTCCGCAGTGAAGACCATAGTGCGGGGCCGCAGGGTAGTCCTGGTAGATGATTCGATAGTGCGCGGGACGACTTCCCGCAGGATAGTGTCCATGTTGAGAGAGGCCGGGGCTGCCGAGGTGCATGTGAGAATAGCAAGCCCGCCTATCAAGATGCCGTGTTTTTACGGAGTGGATATTTCCACGTATGATGAACTGATCAGTGCGCGCAAGTCTGTAGAAGAGGTCAGGGCAAGTCTCGGCGCGGACTCGCTGGCTTTCTTGTCGGAACAGGCCCTGTTTGCGGCAGGCAGGCGCAAGGAGCTCTGTATAGCCTGTTTCAACGGCCATTATCCTACGCCTCTGTACAAGAGTGTGGAGGACGCTAACAAAGACGGGAAGTTTTGAAAATGAGGATATTGGGCGTGGATATCGGCGGCAGTTCGACCAAAATGGCCGAGGTGGAGGACGGAAGAATCCTGTCTATGGCTGGTGCTCCGTCGTCGATACCGCTCGATGATTTGTTTGACCGTGACGGTCAATGCGTAAAATGTCCCGACATGGATCTTCGCCGGGTAGACCGGATAGTCCTGACGGGTGCAGGAAGTACTTCAGTAAAGGGAAGTCTGAGGTGTCTTCCGACAATGTCGACGGATGAATTCGAGGCAAATGCCTGCGGAGCACGCTTTCTTGCCGGACTTGACAGTTGTGTCGTGGTGAGCATCGGTACAGGGACTTCTTTCGTGAAGGTTGACGGACCCCGGTATGCGCATTTGGGCGGACTTGCGATAGGCGGCGGGACATTTTCCGGCCTGTCCAATGTGATTTTCGGGCATTCCGACATGTCGGTGGTAGCGGAGATGTCCGGGCATGGCGATGCGGACAATGTCGACCTTCTGATCCGCGACATAAGCGAGACCGATCTTCCGGGGCTTCCGCTGGATATTACGGCTTCGAATTTCGGCAAGGCGGGGCAGGATGCGGCTCGGGAGGACGTGGCTGCGGGAATGGTAAAAATGATATTGCAGACTATAGGAAGTGCGGCCAACTTTGTGGCGCAGGGGACCGGATTGAAGGATTTCGTGATGATAGGAAATATGGTGACGCTGCCGCAGAGCAGGAACATATTCGACAGATTGGGGGATTTTTACGGATTGAATTTCATTGTTCCCGAACATCCCGAATATGTGACAGCTTTCGGTGCCGCCATCTCATGCATGTCATTCATGTCATCTCGAGCGCAGTCGAGAGATCTGTTTTGAAAATTTGATTATATTATAATATTTGAATAATTTCGTCTCAGACGATAAAAACAAAGAATTATGGCAGTAAGTTACGAAAAAGCAGGCGTAAACCTCGAAGCAGGATACGAAGTTGTCCGCAGGATCAAAAGTCATGTGGCTTCCACGTCGCGTCCGGGCGTAATGGGAAATATCGGGTCGTTCGGAGGAATGTTCGATCTTTCGGCATTGAATATCAAGGAACCCGTATTGGTCAGCGGAACTGACGGTGTGGGTACCAAGCTGAAACTTGCGTTCGAGATGAACAAGCACGATACGATAGGTGTCGATGCTGTCGCAATGTGTGTGAATGATGTTTTGGCACAGGGCGCCGAGCCTTTGTTTTTTCTCGATTATATTGCCGTAGGGCACAATGAGCCGGCTAAAATCGAGGCAATAGTTTCCGGTGTGGCGGAAGGCTGCCGTCAGGCCGGATGCGCGCTTGTCGGTGGCGAGACGGCCGAGATGCCGGGGATGTATGCTGACGGGGAGTACGATATAGCCGGTTATACTACGGGCGTCGTGGAAAAATCGAAACTTATCGATGGCTCGAAAGTGAAGGCCGGGGATGTTCTGGTCGGTATCGCTTCTTCCGGCGTACACTCGAACGGATTCAGCTTGGTCAGAAAGATTTTTGCGGACAATGCGTTGAATTTGAGGGCTGCTTATCCGGAGCTCGGCGGCGCAGTCCTCGGCGAAGTGGCGTTGACTCCTACGAAAATTTACGTCAGGCAGGTATTGGACGTGATCAGGAACTGCGACGTGCACGGGGTCGCACACATTACCGGAGGCGGCTTCGATGAGAATATTCCTCGTATTCTTCATGAAGGGCAGGGCATCGAGATTCAAGAGGGTACCTGGGAGATTCTGCCGATTTTCCGTCTTTTGGAGAAGTATGGAAAGGTGGGACACAGGGAGATGTTCAATATTTTCAACATGGGCATAGGCATGGTGCTGGCTCTTGATGCTTCCGAGGCGGAGAAGGCGATTTCCATTCTTGAAGGACATGGCGAGAGGGCTTCGGTGATCGGTCGGGTTACCGATGTGCCAGGGGTCAATATCGTTCTGAAATGACGTTCGGGTGTCAGAAACGGATGTTTCCTCGACCCCTCCCCGCAGGCGGGGACCCCTCCCTGTGCGGGCGCAACGGTCTCGTCAACATCCGTTCCTGACACGGTAGCGCACTGTCATCATGGGGGTACTGTCATCTCGAGCG
>CALUSD010000237.1 GCA_944323295.1 uncultured Bacteroidales bacterium
TCATAGCTGTCGACATGAGCGGAATGATGGACGGAAACATAGTGTACGCAGAGGACTGGTACAATGCCGAACTTTCACGCTGGCTCGATGTCGACACCTCGACAATGCCGCCGATCTACACCAAGTCGGACAATGTATTCATCCTGAAGACGGAGGACGGGAGGGTGATTGCGCTGAAATTGGAGAATTATATGAATTCGGGTGGGGACAAGGGCTATATGACCATCCAGTACATGACCGGTGTGTGATAACGGGCGCACTGCGGCGTTGCCGGCGGGACGCACTGTTGTCATCCCGAGCGCAGTCGAGGGATCTGCTTATATAGAAAAAACAGAACTTTACATGAACATGATAAAACATACAGGACGTATTCTGCTCGCCGGTCTTATTCTGGGCTATGCCTGTATTGCGCCGGCATCGGCGCAATACAGAATCTCAGGAAAGATAAGCGACCGCAGCGGAGAGCCTCTTGCCGGAGCAGCCGTCACGATTCGGGGAATGAAAGGCTCTGGAACTATGGCAGACAGCGAAGGCAGGTATTCACTGCTGCTTCCGGACAATGAGCCGCACACAATCACAGCATCGTACATCGGTTTCATGACCCAGTCGCGCACCGTAAAACCTGACAGCAGGCTCGGTCAGGATTTCACCCTTGCGGAAAATCCCGTAACTCTCGAGCAGGTCGTAGTCACCGGCACCCGCACCCCGAAGACGCTGATGGACTCCCCTATCACCACCCGCGTCATCACGGACCTCGACATCAGAAAGAGCGATGCCTCCAACGTGCAGGATCTGCTGCAAATGGAACTTCCCGGGATAGAATTCTCATTCTCGATGGACCAGCAGGTCAACATCAATTTCCAGGGCTTCGGCGGGAATTCCGTTCTGTTTCTCATCGACGGAGAACGAGTAGCCGGAGAGACATTGGACAATGTGGACTATAACAGGTTGAATCTTGACAATGTGGAGCGTATAGAAATAGTCAAAGGCGCAGCCTCGTCCCTGTACGGCTCGAATGCAGTGGGCGGGGTAATAAACCTCATCACTAAGGACAGCAGCGAGCCGTGGTCAGTCAACCTCAGCACACGGTACGGAGCGCATAATTCCCGTCAATACGACGGCAGCATCGGCATCTCCTCCGGCAAGGTAAGCAACACGCTCAACGCACAGTACAACGCCATCGACACATATAACGTAGGTGGAGAAGGCGATTTCGACACAGTGTACGGCAACGAAGTGCTCAGTTTCAAGGACCGGCTGGTCTATACCCCTGCTGAAAACCTGAAACTCACCGCAAGGGCAGGCTACTATGAGCGGGAAAGGGATTCCGACGTCCTCGTAAAAGACAGGTACAGGGATCTGAGCGGAGGAGTGAAAGGAGAATGGAGCATCGATGACGATGCAACGCTCGAAGTCTCCTACGCTTACGACGAATACAATAAAAGCGACTACCTGACCACGGAAAAAACCGATCTGCTGAACTACAGCAACGTACAGCACAATGTCAGGACTTTGTTCAACTACACATTCGGGAAAACCGGGACGCTGACCGCCGGCGGTGACTTCATGAACGACTACCTCATGTCCTATCAGTTCGAAGACGGAGGCAGCAAAAGCCAGATCACTGCAGACGGATTCGTCCAGTTCGACTGGAACGCATTCAAGAATTTCAATATTATCGGAGCCGTGCGTTATGACTGGTTTTCGGAAAGAAAGCTCAGCAGTTTCGCGCCGAAACTCGGCCTCATGTACAAGGCTGAAAACGAAAAGGCCGGACACTTTACTTTCCGCGGCTCGTATGCAAAAGGCTTCCGCGCCCCGTCTTTGAAGGAAATGTACATGTCGTTCGATATGGCCAGCATCTTCATGATCTACGGCAACCCGGATTTGCAGCCTGAAGTCAGCCACAACTTCCTGCTTTCGGCAGAGTATTTCAAGAAATACTTCAACGTCACCGTATCGGGATTTTTCAACATGGTGTCGGACGGAATTTCGACCGTATGGAACCAGGAACTGAGAGGAATGTACTATACCAACCTTGCTTCCACGAACATAGCCGGCGCCGACCTGACTTTTTCCATGCGTCTGCCATGCGGAGTAGGGACGAAACTCGCCTATACGTACACGAAAGAGTACACCACGGACGGCTCCCCTTCGCTTTCTACCACGAGACCTCACTCTCTCACGGCGCGGGTGGAATACGGCAGAGACTGGAAAAACTACGGATTCAACCTGTCATTGAACGGACGGTTTCTCTCCCCTTTCACCACACATGTCTACGCAAGCAGTGACTACAAGACACTTGCCCGGCAGCATTATCCAGGTTATACCATCTGGAAGCTCGTGCTCTCGCAAAGCATTTGGAAAGGCATAAGACTGAACATGATAGTGGACAACCTGTTCAACTACAGGCCGAAATACTACTACAGCAACTCTCCGGCAACAGTCGGCACCACCTTCGCCGCGGGGCTTGCTCTCGCCATCGAGGAAATGATGACAAAAAATTGACAGATCTCTCGACTGCCATCCTGAGCGTGGTCTCCATGTCATCCCGAGCGTAGTCGAGGGATCTGCTTACCATCCTGAGCGTGGTCTCCATGTCATCCCGAGCGTAGTCGAGGGATCTGCTTATAGAGAATGACATAATATATTAACAGATCTCTCGACTACGCCTGCGGCTCCGCTCGAGATGACAATAGAGGAAAAACAATAATAAAAATATGAAAAGAAAAACAGCAATCATCGCATCGGCGGCTGTCGCAGTCATTGCAGCATTTGCAGTTCTCTGGAAATGCTGCTTCTCGCCTACGAAAATCGCCTTTGTCAACTATCAGGTAGCGGACCTTGGCCAGATAGCCAAGGCCAACACCGACAGTTTTATCCGCATCGACGACCTGCCGGTGGAAGACATCGCCAAAGCCAAACGCTATGACATGGTCTTCATAAACGGCATGGGAATCAGAATCACCTCCGGACAGCGTGACACCCTTGTCAAATCCGCAGAAAAAGGCCTGCCGGTATTGGTGACCGCCGCAACGAATCCGCAGAACAACATCGTCTCCGTAGATTCCACTGCAGAAGCGGACCTGAAAGCATATCTTTCAGCCGGAGGCCGTGCAAACTACCGGAACATGCTTGCGTACGTCCGCAAAAACATTGACCGGAAGGTCACCGGAACCTCCGGACCGGAAAAAGCCGCAGCACAGACCCTGTACATGCTCTATCATCCAGACCCGGCAGATCCCGAGAATGAGGCTCTCGGCTTCAACAGCATAAGCGAATACCTGAACTTTCTGAAAAGCAACGGCCTGTACAGGCAGGACGCGCCGGAAATCATCATCACCGGTCAGATGGGAGAGCCGTCGGAACTCATCCGCGAACTTGAAAAATCAGGAAACAATGTCTATCCGGTACGTTTCGCCCGGACGTTTTTCTATGAAGGCCATGCAGACAGCGTGAACGTCGCCGCCGTAATAAACATGGCTCACGGACGTATGGGAGACTATATCGTGGACTTTCTTGAAAAAAGGAATGTCCCTCTGTTCGCGCCGCTGAACATAAACGGACTCGTCGAGGACTGGGAAAAAGATCCCATGGGCATGAACGGAGGCTTCCTGTCGCAGAGCGTAGTCACGCCTGAAATCGACGGAGCCATAAGGCCTTACGTACTTTTCGGCAATTATGTCGATGAAGACGACGGGCTCCAGTACCTGCGTGCGATTCCTGAGCGTCTCGGACATTTCGTCGCGACGGTGAACAATTATATCTCGCTGCAGCACAAGCCGAACAGCGAAAAGAAAATAGCCATATACTATTTCAAGGGACCCGGACAGAGCGCTCTGACTGCCGGCGGGATGGACGTCGTGCCGTCGCTGTACAACCTGCTGGTCCGCCTGAAAAACGAGGGTTACAACGTGTCCGGCCTCCCGGATTCGGCGGAAAAGCTCGGAAAAATGATACAGGAACAGGGAGCGGTTTTCGGACATTATGCCCAAGGGGCAATGGAAAATTTCATTGCCGGATCGAATCCGGCAATAATAACGGCCTCCCAATACGACAAATGGGCGACCGAAGCCCTCGGTGAAGAACTTTATGCCGACGCCGCAGCGGTCAACGGAGAATTTCCGGGCTCCTACATGGCTACCGCCGACGGGAATCTCGCGCTTGCACGGGTCAGGCTCGGCAATATCGTCCTCCTGCCACAGCTCGCTGCAGGAATGGGAGACAACGATTTCGAAACTGTCCATGGCACAAATATGGCTCCGCCTCATGCCTACATCGCTTCGTATCTCTGGACGCAGTTCGGATTCGGAGCCGACGCCATGATACATTTCGGCACTCACGGCAGTTTGGAGTTCACTCCCCGCAAACAGGTGGCTCTCGGCAGATTCGACTGGAGCGACCGGCTTGTCGGAGATTTGCCGCACTTCTATGTATACACTATTTCCAATGTCGGTGAAGGCATGATGGCAAAACGGCGTTCCTACGCGACGCTGCAGTCGTACCTGACACCTCCGTTCATGGAAAGCGGGGTGAGAAGCATCTATTCCGGTCTGCATGACAGGCTGAAAGAGTACGACAGACTGCTCGGGAGTGATTCACGGGATGAAAAGGCTCTCGAAAAGGCGTCAAAGGCAGTGAAAAAGGCCGTATTGGAACTCGGGATACACCGTGAGCTCGGACTCGATACGATTCCCGATACCGGATATTCGGAAGACGAAATCATGCGCATCGAAAATTTCGCGGAAGAACTTGTAAGCGAAAAGGTGACCGGGACACAGTATGTCATGGGCGAGCCGTATGACGTCAAATCGCTCAGGAGTACGGTCATGTCCATGAGCACCGACCCTGTAGCATACGGCCTCTATGCCATCGACAAGGCCAAGGGCAGGGCCGCGGCAGGGTTGGAACGGCGAAAAGCGGAATTTTCCGCAAAATATCTGACACCGGCGAAGCGCATCGTTGAAAATATCTTGGACAGAGGGACCGCACCGGGCGATGCGGAAATATGCAGGACAGCAGGAATTACGGCTGAAGAACTTTCTTTGGCCCGGAAATTTTCCGCAGCCTCGGGTACGGACCTGTTTTCGATGATGGTCGGAATGGCGGAGGAGATGCCGGGGAGTTCCGCCAAATATGCCGACAGGTCTGCAGGACACGCTAAACATGGGATGCAGGACGGCATGTCGGCCATGATGTCCGCAATGGGAGGCAGCAGCATTTCAAAAGAAGAAAAGGTATTGGCATCCGCGATATCCGAAACGGAGACAGCCCTGAGGGACATCATCGCATACCGCAACGCATTGGCAGACAGTCCTGCAAAAGAAATTTCAAGTCTCGTCAACGCCCTGAACGGGGGCTACACTGCTCCGTCGCCGGGAGGAGATCCGGTAGCAAATCCGAATACGCTTCCTACCGGGCGCAACCTCTACGCGATAAATGCCGAAGCTACTCCGAGCGAAGAAGCATGGGAGAAAGGCAAACTCTTGGCAGACAACACCATCGAAATGTACCGCAGCCGCCACAACGACAGCATTCCGCGCAATGTCAGCTACACTCTCTGGAGCAGCGAATTCATTGAAACTGAAGGAGCTACCATAGCCCAGATTCTTTACATGCTGGGAGTGGAGCCGGTCAGGGATGCTTTCGGGCGTGTGACCGACCTGAGGCTGATTCCGTCGGAAGAACTCGGCAGACCGAGAATCGATGTAGTGGTGCAGACCAGCGGGCAGCTCAGGGATATTGCCGCATCGCGTCTCTTTCTCATCACGCGCGCCGTGGAAATGGCTGCTGCTTCCAAGGATGATGCATACGATAATTTCGTTGCCTCCGGAGTCGTGGATATGGAGAAACGTCTCACTGAAAAAGGCCTGTCGCCGAAAGACGCCCGCGAAATATCCATGTATCGGGTATTCGGCGGAGTGAACGGAAATTACGGCACAGGCATACAGGGGATGGTCCAGGCCGGAGACAAATGGGAGGACGAAAGCGAGGTTGCTCAGGTCTACCTGAGCAATATGGGAGCGTACTATGGAAGCGAGGAGAAATGGGAAGAAGTGCGGCAATATGCTTTGGAAGCAGCCCTGTCCAGAACCGATGCGGTGGTACAGCCGCGTCAGAGCAATACCTGGGGCGCTCTCAGTCTCGACCATGTTTATGAATTCATGGGCGGAATGAACTTGGCGGTGCGCAATGTGACAGGAAAGGACCCCGATGCCTACCTGAGCGACTACAGAAACCGCAACAATGTCCGCATGCAGGAGGTCAAGGAGGCGATGGGCGTGGAAAGCCGGACTACCATATTCAATCCGAACTATATCAGGTCTAAGATGGCCGGAGGAGCCTCGGATGCTGCCGCAATAGCTGAAGTCATAGAAAACACCTACGGTTGGAACGTGATGAAGCCGTCTGCAATAGACGATGACATGTGGGATGAAATCTATGACGTGTACGTAAAGGACTCATACGGACTTGGGGTACAGGACTTTTTCGAGGACACGAATCCGGCTGCACTTCAGGAAATGACGGCGGTAATGATGGAAACTGCCAGAAAAGGGCTCTGGGACGCTTCCGAAAGACAGCTTGCCGATATTGCGGAATTGCACACCATGCTTATAGACAAATACAGGCCTGCCTGCACGGGGACTGTCTGCGACAATGCGAAACTCCGGGATTTCATCGCCGGCAAAACCGACAGCGAAACTGCCGCAAAATACAGGGAAGACATCAGACAGATACGGGAAGTTTCTGCGGCGAACTCTTCCAAAGGTGTGGTAATGAAGAAAGAACAGCTTTCCGATTCCGTTTCTTCGAGAATGAATATCCTGAACAACACCATCATCGGCATCGCAGCCGTCGGAGTAGTGGTTTTCCTCGTGATTTTCGTCAGAAAGAGACGCAAGTCAGCTGAAAATTATGATTGACCATGGAAACGGCAGTCACAGTATTGATGATACTCATAGCATTGAGTTTCATTTTGAAACAGAGTTTCAACAAACCGTACGCAGTCATTGCGGCAGCAGCCGTACTCGCCATGTTTACCGGCTTTTCCTGGCCGATAGCCATCGAACAGTCGAAAAGTCAGATTTCCGAGTGGCTCGCGAACTCGTCTCTGATGTTGGATGTAGCAGTCATAATGAGCGTAGAGCTTTTTCTGCAGATGTCATTCTGCCTGATGTCCGTAAATATCTCTGCCGAGGGCGAGCTGCCGAAATGGAAAATCGCGGTATACAAGACCTTGAGATGGTTTCCGGGGATACTGATTTTTCCGGTACTTTTCAGTGCGTTGGTCTTTGCCGTATTTGCGCTGCCCGGGAACGATTTCAGGCTGATTTCATGGTCTTTGGCCGGTATTGTGCTCATATCGGTCGTATCAGGGGCATGGCTTTTCAGGAAGCTCGTTCCCGAAAAGGATTTGCGTCTCGAACTGCTTTTCATCCTCAACGCATTGATCGCCATCTTCGGCATAATAGCCACGGTGAACGGTCAGACGGCAGTCGAAGGCATTTCGGAAGTGGACTGGAAAGCCTCGGCCGGGATAGCCGGAATCGTATTGGCGGGAGCCGCTATCGGATTAGTCTGTTACCTCGTCCGGCTCCGCATACCCCGCCGCCCGCAGCGCTACGGGCCGGCGACGCTCGCACAGGATACAACCACCTGACGGTGGTCAACAGTGCTCGCGGCTGCCGGCCCTCCACACGGCCCTGTTTGACATCTCGAGCAATGTCATCCCGAGCAAAGTCGCACACTGTCATCTCGGGCGAAGTCGCGCACTGTCATCTCGAGCGAAGTCGAGAGATCTGCCAATAATTATTATTAACCAAATAAATATCAATCCCATGAATCTTATATCAGACATCCTTTTCTGGATTTCAAACGGACTCCTCGTCCCTGTGATCGTCATCCTCATCCTGCTTTTTTTACGCTCCCTGCTC